>NZ_JADEWA010000459.1:0-4332 GCF_015207865.1 Dolichospermum sp. LEGE 00246 | reverse complement strand
GTGTGGCGCAAGCCATATCAGGATGTCCAGGATTTCAGGATAAAGAGGAAAATAATTATATTGGTGGTTGAAAAGCCTATATATATGGGCGCACACTTTTCCACTCATAACATAAATATAATACAAGCTTTGAGATTTGTCAAGTCTTGATGTGAATTAAATTGTCTGAATCAGGATGTCCGGGATTTGAGGATTTAGAGGATAAAGAGGAAAATAATTATGTTGGTAAGTAGTGAGACAGAATTAGTTACACAATGTCATTGCGTTAGCGCAGCGTGGCGTTAGCCATATGAAACGAAGTGAAATGAAGCAATTCCAAGGGTTGTGATTGCTTCCCTTCGCTCGCAATGACTGTAAATATTTTTGTCCAATTACTTAGTTGAAGAGAACAGGAAAATCAGTTATGTAATTAATTCCGTCTCATTACTTAAAATTTATAGCGGTTCTCAATCTCTGCGCCTCTGCGCCTCTGCGTGCAAAAAATCATCCCATGACACCAAATCCAGGGAGTTTATGTAGAGATGTTGCAAAGATATAATTTTCTGAAGAAAGTGCTTATTCGC
The DNA here is from genome assembly GCF_015207865.1 of Dolichospermum sp. LEGE 00246. Taxonomy (NCBI): domain Bacteria; kingdom Bacillati; phylum Cyanobacteriota; class Cyanophyceae; order Nostocales; family Aphanizomenonaceae; genus Dolichospermum; species Dolichospermum sp. LEGE 00246. Next base: position 3,769 of record NZ_JADEWA010000459.1, on the reverse strand, counting down.
CCTCTAAAATTGAGGATTATTCTATAAACTTACTCGCGTCAGAGGAGGTATTCATGAGCCGTCCAATTATTCTGGGTATTGTTGGTGATAGTGCTGCGGGGAAAACAACTCTGACTAGAGGGATTGCTCAGGTACTAGGTCCTGAAAATGTGACTATTATCTGTACGGACGATTACCACCGTTACGATCGCACACAACGGGCAGAAATCGGCATGACGGCGCTGCATCCTGATTGTAACTATCTGGATATCATGCAGCAGCATTTATCGCTATTACGGACAGGACAGGCGATTCTGAAGCCGGTTTACAGCCACTCTACAGGGACATTTGAACCACCGCAATATATCAAACCCAGTAAATTTGTGATTATTGAAGGGTTACTAGGTTATTCTACCCGTGTAGCCCGTGATGCTTATGATGTTAAAGTCTATCTTGCCCCTCCTGAACCACTTCGCGCTGATTGGAAGGTGAAACGGGATACTCAAAAGCGCGGTTATACTCCAGAACAGGTATTAGCGGAGTTAGACAAGCGCGAACCAGATTCAGAAAGGTATATCCGTCCTCAGCGACAATGGTCGGATATTGTAGTCAGTTTCTATCCTCCCAGTGATGAGGCTGATGACACTAATGGACGTTTAAATGTGCGCTTGGTGCTGCGTCCTTCGATTCCCCACCCTGATTTTACGGAAATTATTCACGCTGGTCGTAGTGATTCCCAATCAGCTATCCGCTTGGGACTGGATAGAGATATGGGAAAACCGGTGGATGTTTTAGAGGTTGACGGTCATGCAACTTTGGAACAGGTGAATAAAATCGAACGGATTATGTGTAATGATATGCCGTATTTAAATAATGTGTGCGATCGGGAAAGTAATCCAGAATTGGGTAGAATTGCAGGTACAACTGGAGAAACACTACAAAGTTATCCTCTCGCCCTGACTCAGTTAATTATTACCTACCATATGCTCAAAGCTACGCAAATTTACCAGTAATTCATAGGGAACAGAAAAAACTCATGTTTTTAAACATGAGATTGAAATAATGACACTGTTTTTTTCGTGCTACCCATCTTTGACAAACATCTTGTTTTTGACTGAAGCTCTAAACTGGTGCAAATGATTGTTTCTTAAGTAATTGGACAAAAATATTTACAGTCATTGCGAGGGAAGCAATCACAACCCTGGCTATTGCTTCATTTTACTTCGTTCCATATGGCTAACGCAATGACATTATGTAATTAATTCTGTCTCACTACTTATCTGTTCCCTGTTCCCTTCTTTTGCCAAAAAGGAATAAGTTTGACGATAACCCAATTATTTCTAATTCAAAATCCCCAATTGGTATGACTTATTGCCTAAGAATAGCGGACTTACCGGAAAATGAACGCCCTCGTGAAAGGTTAATGACTCACGGGGCAAAGATTTTAGCTACAGCGGAATTAATCGCCATTTTGCTAGGTACTGGTCAGGGACCTGGTAAACTCTCAGCAGTTGGTTTAGGGCAATATATATTACAAGAATTGGGTAAAGGTCAGTGTGACCCCTTAGCTGCTTTACGAAATATCTCCCCCGCTGAGTTGATGGAAATTCCCGGTGTGGGACCAGCAAAAGCGACAACTATTTTGGCAGCAATTGAATTGGGTAAACGGACTTTTTTATCTCGTCCCTCCGACGGAACAGTAATTGATAGTCCTATTGCTGCGGCTGCGGTGCTGAGTCAAGACTTGATGTGGCAAAATCAAGAAAGATTTGCCGTATTATTATTGGATGTGAAAAATAAGTTATTAGGCACAAAAGTGATTACAATTGGCACAGCAACGGAAACTTTAGCCTCCCCCCGTGATATTTTCCGAGAAGTTATTCGTCAAGGTGCTACAAGAGTAATAGTTGCCCATAATCACCCTTCTGGTAGTTTAGAACCCAGTGAAGCAGATATCGAATTGACTCGTCAATTATTAGCCGGGGCAGAACTGTTAGCTATTTCCATTTTAGATCATTTAATCTTAGGTAATGGCACTCATCAGAGTCTACGAGAAATTACAACTTTATGGGATGATTGTCCGCAAATTGATTGATATTTCTACCTTTTTTCTACGTCTCCTAGTGCTTTCTCTGTGGGTGCATTGGGGTTTTTAGCCCGGTTATTCATCCCCATCAGGTTCTAAATCTTCCTCTGTTAACTCCTGATGAGGAACAGCCGCAATAATTGCATCTATGACTTTACCTACTGGTAATATCTCTATACCAATTTCAGGAAATTTTGTGCCTTTAGGAACGATCGCTCTTTTAAATCCCAGTTTTGCTGCTTCCTTTAATCGTAGTTCCATTTGGGAAACCGATCGCACCTGTCCCCCTAATCCTACTTCTCCAATTAAGACTGTACCAGGATCAACGATGCGATCGCGGAAACTGGCAACTATGGCAACGGCAATTCCTAAATCTACTGCTGGTTCTTCTACATTTAATCCCCCTGCAGAAGCAACATAGGAATCTAATTTGGACATAGGAATACCCACACGCTTTTCTAATACGGCGAGTATTTGCACTAACCGATTGTAATCTATGCCTGTACCTGCTCGGCGAGGAGATGGATAACTTGTAGGGCTAACTAAAGCTTGTAATTCCACTACTATTGGTCTTGTTCCTTCACAAGCTACTACAATAGCTGTACCTGGAGCCGGATCATCACGATTGCCTAAAAATAATTCAGAAGGATTATCAACTTCCCTTAATCCTTGAGACACCATTTCAAATATACCAATTTCGTGTGTTGCTCCGAAACGGTTTTTTACAGTTCTTAATAATCTGTGGGAAGCAAAGCGATCGCCTTCAAAATACAATACAGTATCAACTAAGTGTTCTAATACTCTCGGTCCGGCAATCGTGCCTTCTTTGGTAACATGACCAACAATTAACATCGTAATATCTTCATGTTTTGCCACCTTCATCAAGGCTGCGGTACATTCCCTGACTTGAGCCACTGAACCCGGTGCTGATGTCAAAGCTGGTAAAAACACGGTTTGAATACTATCTATTACTGCCACATTGGGCTTTAAGGAGTCTATTTCTCGTAAAATTTCTTCTAAATCTGTCTCTGGTAATATATACAGATCCGCGCCTATACTGTCAGGATCTATAGGTTGTTGAGGATTTGTCACTGGTGCTTCCGGATCTTTGTTTTGATGATCTTCTTTGACGATAAGAGGAGGTTTGGACATTCCCAAGCGAGAAGCACGCAATTTTACTTGTTGTCCAGACTCTTCTCCTGTAACATAGAGAATACGATATTTTTGTGCTAATTGGTTAGATACTTGTAGTAGTAAAGTAGATTTACCAATACCAGGATCACCACCAATTAATACCATTGAACCGGGAACAACACCACCGCCTAAAACTCGATCTAATTCGCCATAACCGGACTCCCAACGAGCAATTTGGCGATCGCTAATTTGGTCAAAAGTCAGAGATGATCTAGCTTTAGCTGGTTTACCATGAGACTTACTATGACCTCCAGCTTGCCAATTTCCCACCCCACCCCGGCCAGGTATATCCCCCAGAAAAGAGCTAATATTCTGCTCAACTAAAGAATCGTAAGTGTCACAATTTGAACATTTTCCGAACCATTGGGAGAATTCCGCTGCACAATTACTACAGATATAAATGGTTTTTGGCTTTGCCATGCTTAAATTTTAGATAATAATCTTAATTTTTCATTAATTCTTGGAAAAAACCGAAATTTAATCGTAGTAATAGTTAGAGCCTGTCTCTTA
>NZ_JADEWA010000050.1:0-19292 GCF_015207865.1 Dolichospermum sp. LEGE 00246 | reverse complement strand
TTACACCAATTTGCAGAAATTCAAATATTTTCAAAATTAGCGGAATGAGAAATATCACTAGCAAATGCCAGCTAATTAATCCTATTAATCCATATCCTTTCCGTTGACTAAAATTATTAACTAATAATGCCATCAGAATTAGTGGAATTAAAAAGATAGCTTGAAAAACTAATTGAATGCTAGGATACCAAAAGGAAGCATCTTTATAGCCTTTAGCAATTTGATTAAATTTAGTTTCATCTTTGGCAAAAGACAAGAAGTTAACACTTTCGGGTTTTGTTAGGAGTTGATTTTGCAGATTAGCAATTTCCTGTTTTAAGTTGGCAATTTTCTGATTATTTTGTGTTAATGCCTGTTTAGCTTTTTCAGCGCGAACCTGATTAATAGAATTACCTGAAGACTGACCGGCAATTTTTTCTAATAAGGTTGAATCATATTGCTGACGAATGGTAGTATTTGCTTGTTCAAGACGACTAATTTTATCTTGCGTCTGATTTATCGTGGTGAGAATTTTCTGATTTTGAGGATTATTCAGTTTATCTTTAGATTCACCATAGTTCAAACAGATTTCGGAAACTTTACCCAAATGTCCAATTTCTGCATCTTGATATGCTTGCTGAACTCTTTGCTCATTGCTACCGTAAGGTAATGAACTCCTCAAAAATTCATAATCTTTATTTTTGCTAGTTTGGGTTTTATAATTATTCCATTCAGAATAACATGGATAAGCTTGCGTTGGGCTAAGATGCCATTCACTAATATTATTTAAACCCGTAAAAACATTAATTAAAATAAAAATATCAACTAAAATAATGACAACTAAACTCACTTTATTCAGTGGTTCGTTGTTTACTGTCCGAGAGTTATTAAAAAACCGATTTGAAAGCCGACGGATTTTGGTAAACATATAAACAGGATTCAGAATAGTTACAACTGAAATTAATTTACCATTGTCCTATGACCTTAGTGGTTTTTTTGTTAAGTTTTATATACTTATTAAGTAGTTAATTATATTTTTTATGGGTAAGTTAAATATTTTTTCTCACGCAGAGGCGCAGAGACGCAGAGGAAGAGAGAAGGAGATCAGAAAATTAAACCGACGGATTTAGATCCCTGACTTATTTGAATGATCTTCATTATTTACAAAAAATTTAATTAAGAAGTCGGGGATCTTTCGTACCTGGCTTAGAGGGTGCATTTCCCCGGTTGATGTAGGCATTGGCATAATTTCATTATTCCCCATCAAGAGGCAAAAATTCCATCTCTCAAACTCTTCCTTTGCGCCTCTGCGCCTTTGCGTGAGACAAATTCCTACTTTGATTCCTGAACTTCCGTAGGTTGAGTAATAGCTTGACAATATCCAATTAAAGTATCAATACGCTCCTCAATAGTTTTCAACCTAGCTTGTGATGTTGTTAATTGCTTTGCCCCTTGGAGAAACATCATATCTACTTCCAATAGTCGCAACTGCTTACTTATTTCGGTTTTATAGGATTGTTCTCGTGAATTAGCATCAACCAAAGGAACAATTTGCTGGCTAAAAAACGCCTGTAACTTGGCTAAATGCGGACGTAACTCCCCCGCACTGAGTTTACCTGCTGTTACATTAGTCCGAAACTCATCTAGAAATGTTGCCAATTCCTGATATTTATCACAATTAAAAGACATCTGTTGCTAGTTAAGATAGTATTAGTGTCAAGAAAATTTTCTGATCCAACAAAACTTTCCATTGTTCATGTTCAAAATCACAAGTCTCAAATCTTATTTTGAGGCTTGGTTTACCGTCAATAGATTTTTATGATTATGTTTGAAAGAAACCTACAATGGGTGATGACCACAGGCAGTTAGGACATCATCTCTCCAACCTTGTCTCTAAACCTTCAGTTAACAGCATCTACTTGTAGAAATGCTGTCATTTTTGCTTATCTCTTACACCTATCCACAAATTACCTTTTTTATTTTATGAGTAGTATAGCCGTCAAACCTCCTGTTGATGTTGTTCTCCCAGACTGGCTTAACAAATGTTTAATCACACCGCCAGCGCCAATACTTACAGAGGAAGAAGACCGAACGTATAACAGTAATGCCTTAATTTGTCGGGCTTTTCAGTTTGCATATCAACTACATGGTGGTCAAGTTCGCAAATCGGGAGAACCTTATATTGCCCATCCTGTTGCTGTAGCGGAAATACTCCGTGAACTAGGTGGTAGTCCGGCTATGATAGCAGCCGGATTACTTCATGATGTAGTTGAAGATACAGAAGTTACAAGTGAAGATATAGAAGCACGGTTTGGTCCAGAAGTCAGGCTATTGGTAGAAGGTGTTACCAAGCTGTCGAAAATTAATTTTACTAGCAAAACCGAAAGTCAGGCGGAAAATTTCCGGCGAATGTTTTTGGCTATGGCGCAAGATATTCGTGTGATTGTGGTGAAACTGGCAGACCGTTTGCATAATATGCGGACTCTCCAATATATGTCAGAAGCTAGTCGTCAACGCAGCGCCCAGGAAACGCGAGATATTTTTGCACCTTTGGCGAATCGCTTAGGGATTTGGCAAATTAAGTGGGAATTAGAGGATTTAGCATTTAAATATTTAGAACCAGAGGCTTATCGAGAAACTCAGAAATGTGTCGCGGAAAAACGCACGGCACGGGAAGAAAAGTTACTCAAAGCTACGGATACTTTACGCCGTCGGTTACTCAAGGCGGGGATTAATTGTTTAGAAATTAGTGGTCGTCCTAAACACCTTTATAGCATTTATCAAAAAATGCAGCGGCAGCAAAAGGAATTTCATGAAATTTACGACTTGGCGGCGCTGCGAATTATTGTCCAAAGTAATGAAGAATGCTATCGCGCTTTAGCTGTTGTTCATGATTCTTTTCGTCCTATCCCTGGTAGGTTCAAGGACTACATTGGATTGCCGAAGCCAAACCATTATCAGTCTTTGCATACGGGGGTAATTGGCTTGACTGGTCGCCCGCTGGAGGTGCAAATTCGGACTTTGGAAATGCACCATATCGCGGAGTACGGAATTGCTGCCCATTGGAAGTATAAAGAAACTGGGGGTTCTGAGAATACTTCCGTCACAGGCTCTGATGAAAAGTTTACTTGGTTGCGCCAGTTGCTAGATTGGCAAAGTGATTTAAAAGATGCTCAGGAATACTTAGATAGTGTTAAGGATAATCTATTTGAAGATGATGTTTATGTCTTCACCCCAAAGGGGGATGTTGTTCCTTTAAGTCCTGGTTCTACAAGTATTGATTTTGCTTATCGGATTCATACGGAAGTGGGAAACCACTGTGCGGGAGCGCGGGTTAATGGTCGCATTGTGCCTTTGTCAACGCGCTTGCATAATGGCGATATTGTGGATATTATTACTCAAAAGAATTGTCATCCTAGTTTGGATTGGTTAAATTTTGTTAGCACTTCAGCGGCGAAGTATCGAATTAAACAGTGGTACAAGCGATCGCGCCGGGAAGAAAATATCGCCAGAGGACGGGATTTATTAGAGAAGGAATTGGGGAAAACTGGTTTTGAGAATTTGCTCAAATCAGATGCTATGCACACTGTCGCCGAAAAATGTAATTATCACAGTGTGGAAGATTTACTTGCCGGTTTGGGTTATGGGGAAATTACCTCGAATTTAGCGCTGAACCGTTGGCGAGAAGTTGTGAAAGCTAGACAACCGGTAAGTGATGTTGTCCCATTTATCCCCAAAGAACCAACGCCAAAATCCTCACGGGATACCCCACTAATTACTTCCCGTGCTAGTGATTCCCCGATTATTGGTATGGAGGGTTTGGTTCATCATATTGCTGGCTGTTGTAACCCCATTCCCGGTGAAGCAATTGTGGGTGTAGTCACACGAGGAAGAGGAATTTCTATCCACCGCCAAGGCTGTCATAATGTAGATCCTATTGAGTGTGAGCGGTTAGTACCAGTGCGCTGGAATTTGGCTATGGAAAACCGCAGCCGTCCCCATACTTATCCGGTTAATGTGCAAATTGAGGCTATGGACAGGGTGGGAGTATTGAAAGATGTATTGTCACGCTTGAGTGATCAGGGTATTAATGTTCGTCATGCTCAAGTGAAAACTTGTTTGGGACAACCTGCGTTGATGGATTTGGGAATTGATGTCCGCGATTGTTCTCAGTTGGAACATTTATTTGTGCAACTCAAGAAAATGAGTGATATTCTGAATATTCGCCGGGTTTGTGAGACTGAGGACTGCGGTTAGTGGGGTGTTACAGCTATTTTCATTATCTCACGCAAAGGCGCAAAGGCGCAAAGGAAGAAAATATATGAAAATGGCTGTGATTTAAGGTTGTTACGCGATTTCATTGAGGGTTTGTAGAAGTTGATCTATTTCTGCGGCTGTGTTGTAATGGGCTAGTCCTATTCGTAATAAGCCGCCTGATGTTTCTACGTCTAATTTTTCGGTGAGGTTGGTTGCATAGAAGTTTCCGTACCAGGCGAATATTCCCTGTTCTCCTAATATTTTAGCTATGGTTGCTGGTGTTTTTTCTGTCATGCGGATAGAGACTGTTGGTGTGCGCCATGTAAATTGGCTGGGTTCGGTAATTCCATAGAGAGTTAAACCAGGGATTTTTAATAATCCTGAAATCAATTTTTTGCTTAATTCTCTTTCGTATTGTTGAATCGCTGACATGGCTGATAATAATGCGGCGCGACGGCTATGATAAGCTGATACTAATTCATGATTTGGTTGTTCTTTTTCAGTTAAGAATCGCGGACAATGGAAGGTGGTTAAGCCTTCTCTATCGGCTTCTATTAAGGAGGAAAGTAATTCGTTATCTAAGGTTGGGGAAACATGACAACCTAATTTTGCTAAATAATTAATTGCTGCTACTAATCCTGCTAAACCTTCATGATTTAATGTTCCTGTTTCCCATCTGGATGGGACTTCTTCTGATGCGGGTTTAACTTTATAAGGGGAAAATCTGGTTAAATGTTCTCTTTTTCCGTAGAGAATTCCTACATGAGGGGCGAAGAATTTGTAGGCGGAACAGGCGAGAAAATCACAGTCTAAATGATGAACATTTATCGGTGCATGGGGGGCGTAATGGACGGCATCAACATATACTAAAGCTCCGAAACTATGGGCAATTTTAACTATTTTAGCAATATCATTAATTGTGCCGACGGCGTTGGAAGCGTAAGTTACTGCTACTATTTTGGTGCGGGAATTTATCTTTTTTTCTAAATCGGTTAAATCTAATGTACAGTCGGCAATATTAATATTAACTGTCCGAATAATCACACCTTTTTCTTCTAAAGCATACCAGGGAGAAATGTTGGCTGCATGGTCTAAGTCTGTAACAATTATTTCATCACCGGGTTGGAGTTCTCTACCGATAGCGCGACTCACGGAGAAGGTGAGGGTGGTCATATTTGCGCCAAATACTACTTCATCATTATCGCATCCCAGAAAGTCGGCGATCGCCGACCTGGCAGAAATAATCAAGGCATCGGTTCGCATACTGGTAGTAAAAGCACCGTGAGCATTAGCATTTGACCTGACTAAATAATCACTAATTGCGTCTAGTACACCACCAGGTACTTGTGTGCCACCGGGTCCATCAAAGAAAATTGCTGGTTTTCCGTTGATTGTTTGTGTGAGTGCGGGAAACTGGGAACGAATCCATTTTATATCTAGAGATTCCATGATTTTTCCTCTTTTTGATGATTTTTGTTTCGCGCAAAGAAAGGGAGAAATATATTAATTTATATTGTAGTCTAAGATTCAATGTTGTTGTAGAGGAAAAGCAACATGATTTAAAAGGTTAATAGGGCTAATATTTTTTAATAGTTGCACTTGTTGTTGATTTTTGACTAACAACGTCCCTGCAAACCCCAATGAGTTCACAGAAATTGATTCAAATTCTTCAAATTTTCGGGGAACAATTAACATCCATTCTCGTGTCATTAAAAGATTATATGCTCCTGATTGGATATTATTTTCTAGGGGTTTAATTCCCAAGGTTTGTAGTAATGTATGATATTTTTTGAAGGTTATTTCGGCACTTTCTCCTAAGTTAATATTAGTGAGAGCGTGTACAAAGGTAAATTCTGGGATAGTTCCCAGGGAATTATCTAATTTTGCAGCTTTTACAAGTGGTGAAATGGGAATATCCGTTTCTGCAAAAGGGACAATTTGTAAATGTTTATGTGGTTGACTCGCACCGGCAAGTTTACCACCGTTATAAAATACTAACCCAGCAAATTCTGCTAAACAAGCCCACATAGCTGTAAAATCTTCTAGGGTAAGTAGGCTTTCCTGTGGTTCAAAAGCGCGGGTAATTATCAAAAAGTGATAATCAACAACATTGAATTTATTTAAAATACAAACGTGAGTAGGGGAGATATCCGCCACAAATAAAGCTTCTTCATAAGGTAAAAAAGGATTAAATTCTTTACCAGTTTTAGCAGTTTTTTGATTTTGTTTTTCTTGATTAGCTTTTTTGCGATTGATATTTTCTAAAATTCTGACAACAAACTTGATTCCATCTTGTTCAAAAATTTCCACCTCTGTGGGAATAGATTTTAAAGCTCCAGATTTTAAAGCCAGTTCGGTGGTTTTTTTGAGACTTGTCCATAATGTACCGGGTTTAAGTCGGATTTCCTGCTGGTGCATATTTTATAGGAGATAACTAACAATTTTATATCATAAATTGGTTACATAAAATCAATAATTTCGGCTCTACCTTTCGCTTTATGTAAACATTTATTGTACCTTGGGTTGACGCAAGTAAACCCAAAAACTCTTACTATCTTAAAGCCAATGTTGGGTTATGCCTTCGGCTCCCGTAAGGGATACACTTCATTCAACCCAACCTGCAAAAATTAAATTAATATTCTTTTCCATAAGAGGTTATTTTAAAAGTGGTATCCCGTAGTTTTCATCACATTATTATCCACCTTTTCCTTGTAAAGGGGGGTAACAATTATCGGATTTTTATTGGAAGAAATAGTTACAGAATATAAAAAACTTAAACTTCCTTATTTTATCCCCAAAACAGCTTTAATTAAAACACCTAAGTAGGTGAACACAATAAAACTCTCCGGTAAAGATTGTAGAGACGTTCCATGGAACGTCTCTACAGGGGTTTCATGTCACGCATATTTAATTTTCACCAGATGTCTATTGGTAATCCTAAACAACCAACTATTTCTATTTATTCTTTAGACAGGTGATGATTTAATTATATCGCCATTATTTCCAGAACTCAAATTAACACTTTCACAAATTTTACAAAATATCTAAATACTGTAAGCGTCAGATCCCCGAATTCTCAAAGAAGTCGGGGATCTGATCTGAATCTAAGAACAATATAAGGTATCTCTTGTTTCCCTTCCTGTCACGGGATTAGTACCTTTTGCCAGCATACATAGTTTCTTTTGTTCATCTCGACGCAGTAGTACATCAGTAAAATCTGCACCCTCGATTATAGCACCATCAAATTTGGCACCAGCTGCAAATGCTCCTTCTAAAACGGCGTTGGTTAAATCGGCTCTAATTAACCGCGCTGAATCAAGTGTAGCATTAGTTAGGTCTGCTCCCTGTAAATTTGCTGATTCTAGATTGGCGGCGAAAAAACTAACACCTCTTAAATTAGAGTGACTGAAATTACTGTAGCGAAGATTTGCTTTAGTAAAACTAGAATCTGTTAAATCACGTCCAGAAAAATCAGCACTGATAAGAATTTCTTTGTTATATTCCAGTGCTACAGCAGAAGGGACAAAAGCTGCTAAGACTGTGGTGGAAATCATCACCCAAAGTAATAAACTGAGTATACTTATCCAATTGGGATGCTTAGTATTCATGGTATTGTTAATTAATGGCTAATCCTTCTCCATTTAATTATGCAGATATTGGTAACATAGGTGAAGACCTAGTAGCCAAATGGTTACAATCTACAGGTTGGGAAGTTTTGCAGCGGCGCTTTTGTTGTCGTTGGGGAGAAATTGATATTATTGCCCAATATCAAGACACAATGCTGGCGTTTGTTGAAGTGAAAACCCGGAGTTCTGGTAATTGGGATGAAGGGGGGAAAAATGCCATTACTCCCCAAAAACAAGCAAAAATCTGGCGGACTGCGGAAATATTTTTAGCTGAATATCCACAAAAAGCTGATTATGCTTGTCGCTTTGATGTGGCACTTGTTCATTATCAATTACAAAGTAAAAAGATTATTAGCGAAGAATTTTTAGAGCGTTTATCTATAGCTGGATATGAATTTAAGCTGCTACAATATATTGAGGCAGCTTTTGAACAGTAATAATCATGACTGCAAAATTATTTTTACGTTGTGACACTTAATTTAGCATTGTTTAAGCGAGTGTTTCTGGACAATACCCTAAACCTCGAACAAACTGTTGTCTAAATGCTTCAATTTCTTCTCTTTCCGGGCTACCATGAGAAACAACTGCTACTTGGTAACGACGCATTACGTCTATGGGTGTTTGTCCAGATTCTAAACTCCAAAACGCCATTTGGACTCTCATTGGTGGCTGATAGCTAATTCCCAATTCACTCAAGAAAGCTCGAAAATCACCATCTTGTTGATCTGAGACTGTTTCTTTGAGTTTAATTCTGACTACCCAACCATTAATTTGATGAATCACGCTCACAAAGGAAACGGGAAGTTGTGGTCTACCATGTAAGTATTGAACGATTCTCAGGGTGAGTGTGGCATTGCCTAGATAGTACAAGTATTCCATCATAGTGTTATGGGATTCAATTTAGTTCTACCTATCTATCTTCGTTAATGGGGTGGAGTTCCCGGTAGGGTAAAAGCACCCGTTATTCTATGGGGAGATTTACCCAATAATTCAGGAGTCAAAAAGTAGGGGCGCAGAGCCTGCGCCCAGTCAAAAAGTAGGGGCGCAGAGCCTGCGCCCAGTCAGAAGTGAGAATAAAGAAGATGGAAAGAAAAGGCAGTAAAAGTGATGTATAGCGGTTACAGTAAGTTGTGTAGCTCATTTAAATGCATACCATTATAACAATTTAACAATTACTTGATTAATATGAAGCGACAAATAATACAAGATAAAGCGAAAACACAAAATGTTAATTTAGATTGTTCGTTGTCTGGTTATGACTACGAACTTCCACCAGGACTAATCGCCCAAAACCCTGCTGTTCCTAGAGATAGTTCTAAGTTATTGGTAGTAAATTCTCCCGAAACTGCTAAAACTATACCACCTCTACATCACATTTTCCGTGATTTGTCGGAATTGCTGAAACCGGGTGATTTATTGATTATGAATAATACAAAGGTAATTCCCGCTCGGCTATATGGCTGTAAGGATACAGGTGCGGGGGTGGAGGTGTTGCTGTTGGAGGAACGAGGGCATAATTGCTGGTTGGCTTTGGTGAAGCCTGGAAAGCGCTTTAAGGTGGGTAGTGAGATTATTTTTACAGCGGGAGGAGATGGGAATAAACAGGAATTGAGGGCGACAGTTGTTGAGTCAGATCCAGAAACTGGGGGGCGATTATTACAGTTTGATTTGCCCCCAGCAGTTCCTTTAGTGCAGGTATTAGGGAAGTTTGGACAGATTCCCCTACCTCCTTATATTACGGCTTCTACGGCGGCTGATGAACAGTATCAGACGGTGTATGCGGCTGAACAGGGAGCGATCGCTGCCCCAACAGCAGGATTACATTTTACACCAGAATTACTAGAAAAGCTGCGTAATTGTGGCATTAATCAAGCCTTTATTACCCTTCATGTTGGTATCGGTACTTTCCGCCCAGTGGAAGTAGAAGATGTCACTACCCACGCCATGCACGAAGAATGGATTGAAGTTCCTGCTGATACCGTTGAGCAAATTCGGGCTACTCAGGCTGCTGGGGGACGAATTATTGCGGTAGGGACAACAGCGGTAAGAGCTTTGGAAGGTGCGGCGCAATCTGGAGATTTACAGCCCTTTGTCGGGAAGACAAATTTGTTTATTTATCCGGGGTATAAATGGCAGGTTGTGGAGGGGTTAATCACCAATTTTCATTTACCCCGTTCTAGTTTATTGATGCTCGTTAGTGCTTTAATTGGTAGAAAAAGATTATTGGATCTTTACCAGCAAGCAATTAGTTCTGAATACCGCTTCTACTCTTTCGGTGATGCTATGTTGATCTTACCAGAAGGGAAAAGTATTCTTATGAATTTTTGATGAAGTGATGGATAATCTAATTTAGATAAGTAGGTAGGCGTTAAAAAATATAAGATAGACCTAACCCCCCAGCCCCCTTCCCTACCAGCTTCCCTACCAGGGAAGGGGGAGTCAAAGCCTCTCCCCTGCAAGGGAAGAGGTTTGGAGAGAGGTCTTGTATTTAATTATGCCAAGTTACTTAAATTAGATTAAGATAGACCTAACCCCCCAGCCCCCTTCCCTACCAGGAAATGGGGAGTCAAAGCCTCTCCCCTGCAAGGGAAGAGGTTTGGAGAGAGGTCTTGTATTTAATTATGCCAAGTTACTTAGATTAGATTCAGTATAACTAAAGGGTAATGAGTCATGTATCAAAAATGCCATAAATATCCGTCTTTTAACATAGCTAGGGCTACATACAAGCAAGTGTTAATGAGTATCCTTTCTACTTCTTCTGCATTTTTAATCTTGACTTTACCTGCAATTATTAATTCTCCCAACAGTCAGGTATCAGCAGCAGAAGTTGTTTCCCAGGATTTAGAAGCAGCTATATCTTTTCAACAGGGAGTAACATTTTATAATCGTCAAGACTATCAAGGTTCGGAAATGGCTTTTCGTAAAGCCTTAGAGCGAGATCCTAATATTGGTGCAGCCCGAAATTATTTAGGTAATATTCTTTTACAACAAAATCGCTTAGATCTAGCTATCCAAGAATTTGGAGAAGCCATTAGATTAAATCCAAATTTGGGATCAGCTTATTATAATTTGGGTGTAGCTTTACAAAAACAGGGACAAAAAGAAGCCGCTATTACAGCTTATCGTCAAGCCTTAGTGGTAACTCCCACATTGGCTGATGCTCATTATAATTTGGGGGTTTTATTCTATGAACAAGATCAGCGTCAAGATGCTATTTCTGCTTATGAACAAGCAATTAATTTAGATAGAAATCATGAAAATGCTTATTTCAACTTAGCAATTGTTCAACAACAAGAAGGTCAAGTAGAATCGGCGATTTCCGCCTATCGGGAAGTTTTAAAAATAGATCCTGAAAATTCTGTAGCTTACAATAATTTAGGTAGTCTTTTAGTAAATCAAGGTAAAATTGCTGAAGCAATTAATATTTATAAAGAAGCAATTCTGCAAAATCCTAAAAACACCTCTGCTCACTATAACTTAGGAGTAGCTTTATATAATCAAGGTGTCTTTAAGGAATCCGCTCAAGCATTAATACGCGCTCGTCAACAGTACGTAACAGCAGGAAATACTGAGCAAGTTGCCAAAACTGAACAAATCATCCAACAAATTGCCCAAATTTTAGCACCCAAAAAATCCCCTGTAAATCAACCCGGTAGCGCAACAGCAGTTACTACTCCACCACTTGAACAAGCACCCGCAAATCTTCCCCCTGTTGAAGACTTACCTGCAAATAAGTAGTGAGACAGAATTAATTACACAATGTTATTGCGTTAGCGTAGCGTGGCGTTAGCCATATGGAACGAAGTGAAATGAAGCAATTCCAAGGGTTGTGATTGCTTCCCTTCCCTCGCAATGACTGTAAATATTTTTGTCCAATTACTTACTTCGACAACTGAGAAAACTACTTTACCGAATTTGACACCAGATAAACAAATCACAAATCCAAAATAATTTGTCATTTGTCATTTGTCATTTGTCATTGAAAAATTATTATTCCCTATTCCCTATTCCCTATTCCCTATTCCCTATTCCCTATATTGGTAAACGATTAATATCTTTATTACAACCAATTACTACCATTGCAGAACCTTTTTCTAAACGTTTAGTTGGTTCGGGATTAATGATAAATTTACCATCATGACTTACAGCCAACATATTTAAACCGTAGCGGTTACGCAGTTGCAGTTCAGCAATAGTTTTCCCATGAAATTCATCAGGGACAATTAACTCCACAATACTGTTATCTGGGTCAAGATCAAATCTTTCTAAAATTCCCGGTTTAGTGAGTGTTCTTGCTAAAGCACAACCAGCTTCATATTCAGGAAATACTACATGATCTGCGCCCACTCGTTGTAATAATTTGCGGTGAACTTCACTAGAGGCTTTTGCAACTACGTGAGGTACACCACCTTCTTTCACATTTAAGGTAGTAATAATACTTTCCTGAACGTAGTTACCAATGGCGACAATAACGGTATCAAATTCAAAAATTCCGGCTTCTTTCAGGGCTGCTGATTCCGTTGAATCTAGTTGCAAAGCATGACCAACTATTTCTTCATTCAATGCTTCGGAAACCCGTTTTTCATCAACATCTGTAGCTAATACTTGATAACCTAAATTATGCAGTGTTGAACAGACAGAACGACCAAAACGACCTAACCCAATTACAGCAAATTGGTGGTTATCTTTACGTAAACTGCGAAGAAATTTTAAGGATGAAAGATTCATGATTGGTGATTGGTAATTGGTACACTAAATAAGGAATAAATAATCCCTGTCCATAATGTAGTTGATTTTGATACTATTAAGTAAACCACCTAAATTAGCTATGCAAATAACTAACAGCGAAATCAAAGCTATGCGGGAATTAATGCCTGATTATACCCCCGGACTGGAAGCAATGGATCATTTAGAAAAGCACAATGGCGACATGGAAACGGCTTTTCAAGATTTATGGCAAGAAAAAAATCGTCAAGTTATCATGGGGGGAGATAAGTCACTTTTACAAATCACCCTCAAAGCCTTGCGAAATGAACTTTGTGGTGATGACGGGTTTCGTGGTCAAATCAAAGAATACACCAAAAATCCTGGCAGTTCTCCTTTACTTACAGGTGTGATAGTTTCCTTAGTGGGTTTAGCTTCATCTAGTGGTTTACCTCTTGATCCTGCCATTGCCACTGTTATAGTTTTATATATCCTGAAAATAGGGGTTAATATATTTTGCGATTACACTGAACCGCCGGCTGCTAGTGGTGGAACTTTACCCCCAGCACCATAATTGATTATATACGGGCGGGTTTTCCCCGTCCTCTGCTGATTGTGTAAATTAATTCTTGGAGGTATAGCAAATGGTAATGCAGCGGCCACAAACTAACCCAACTCCTCAAATTCTACCTTTAGAAAATGGCGATCGCTTATCACGCCATGAATTTGAACGTCGTTATACTGAAAGTCTCGATATTAAAAAAGCTGAATTAATCGAAGGAGTAGTTTACGTGGCCTCACCTTTACGCTTTCAACGTCATGCAGAACCCCATAGCAATTTAATCGGTTGGTTGTGGAATTATCGTATTCATACCCCCGGAATTAAATTAGGAATAGAACCTACCATCAGATTAGATCAGGATAATGAACCTCAACCCGATGGAGTTTTATTAATTGATGAAAGTTTGGGTGGAAAATCTCGAATTACCGATGATGATTATATTGAAGGCGCACCGGAATTAGTCGCGGAAATTGCCGCCAGCAGTGCAGCTTATGATTTATATGATAAGAAAAAAGCCTATAAACGTAACGGCATTCAGGAATATATTGTTTGGCAGAGTTTAGAAAATAAATTAGATTGGTTTGGGTTACATGACAGTGAATATATATTACTGCAACCTGATACAGAGGGAATTATTAAAAGTCAAGTTATGCCCGGATTATGGTTATCTGTAACGGCATTATTAGCAGGAGATATGGTTAAGGTTTTAGAAGTATTGCAAACCGGATTAAATTCACAAGAACACAGGGAATTTTCACGGCGTTTATCAGGTTTGTGATATAATTTAAGTCCAATATTCACAAATAACTCAAGTTATGAATACAGAAGTTTTGCATTTTTTCCAAGAATCACATAAGCAGGATTTGGAAACAATCACTCAAATTTTGGCTGATATAACCAACCGTAATCCTGAAGAAATTAAACCATATTTAGATAGAATACTAACGCAATTGGTAGAACCGCAACAAGAACGACCAGTTAATGAAACTGCTACTCCAGAAAAACGGATAGCTGCATTTCAAGCATGGGTAGAGAGTCACAGGAGTCTGAATTTACCAACCCTTTCTGATGAAGCAATCAGCCGAGAAAGTATTTATGGTGACAGGGGTTAAATGCCTTATCTTCTAGACACAAATATATTATTACGTAGCGTTGATTTATCTCATCCGATGAATAGTAATGCTGTCAATGCTATCAATAAATTGTTAGGTCAGGGCGAAACATTACATATCGTGCCGCAAAACTTAATTGAGTTTTGGAATGTTTACACTCGTCCCATTGAGAGAAATGGATTAGGACGTACAGCAATAGAAGCAGAAGTAGAAATACAAAGATTAAAAACTATTTTTCATCTTGCTTTAGATACCGAAGCAGTTTATTCCGAATGGGAAAGGCTTGTTATTACTTATTCTGTTATTGGTATTAATGTGCATGATGCGAGACTTGTAGCTGCAATGCTTGTTCATGGGATAACTCACATTCTGACATTTAACACCAAGGATTTTGCTCGTTACTCGGAAATAATAGCTGTTAATCCCACAAAGATAGCGTCTGAATGAATCTGAAAACTCTATTTTTTACCATCACTCTGGTAATCTCTCTAAAATCTCCCTCACAATATTCGCGCTATATTCCTCTTTATATTCAACATATATCTCTAAGGCTTTTTGTAAATTTGTTCTAGCTTCTGTATAATCTTCCTGTGCTTCTGCAAGTAACCCTAATTGTCCATATAACCCACATTTCGCACTTCATTTTGTAATACACCAAGATTACCAATATCGGGCTAATAATGGTTTTTCTTCCGACGATTTCTCTTTTTTAAAATTAAACATCCTCTAAACCTCCTAGTGTTTATTTCACTTAGTAAGCATTGAACTTTAGCTTGCTTACTATTTTTTATTTTATAAAACTTCTAATATTAAAACAATAAGTACAAATTCTATTATGCATCTCCGAAAATCGAATATGTGTGATTTCAAACCCTTGTAAAGACTCAGGACTAATGCTGTTTATTCGATTTAGCTGCACAACAAACAACACAGCCCAATCAGTTAATTGTCTTAGGTAATGATTAGCGATACCTACAAATAACAAAGCGATCGCAGAAGGTAGACATTCTACAATCGTAGAAAAAATCCTCAAACCAAATCTAAATTAAAAACAAAGTTTTCTGGATATTTAGAATATTTCTTGATATTATCATTAAAATGCTTCTAATCCTTTCCATAGCTGAATCGCTTAATATGATATACGGAAAGTTTTCGCATAATAAATAGTTAAACGAATGATTCGGATATTCTTTAACTTGAGTTACAGAGTATCTAAAAATTTTGTAGTTTGAACAATTAAGGAGTTATTACAGATGTGTATTCAGGAAAAAATTACAGATGAATTTAGAAGCCAAGTTCAGAAGGCACAAAATTCTTTGTTTGAAATACAAAGCAAAGTGAAATCTGAGAATACTGATTTCTTGGAAGGAGTAAATTTTAAGGTTAGTGCAGAGGACTTAAAAAACTTCGAGGGCTTTTTGTACGATCAACTTGAAGAGTCAGAGGATAATAATCGTATTGGAGGTGTACTAGACTCACCATATCTTGTTGGTGTATTGAGTTGGACACAAAATTTCCTGAAATACTTCTTTAAAGAGGTTTATGAGATCATTTGCATTGAACAGCAAGCCAAAGAAATTAGTCAGGCATCTGATATCTCAATGAAAGGAATTGCTACATCTTTAGCCGCATGGATGGTGAGTGCTTTAGGCTTTACTGGACCTCTAGCCATCGGTCTTGCAACAGCAGTTCTACTGATATTAGCTAAGGCTACAAAGGGGGCATTTTGTCAGATGTCACATGAACAAATTCAGACCAGTTTAAAGTTAGATAACCAGAAAATCAACGAATCTTGAAAAATTTCAACCATGAGTAACTTTAGGCAATAGAGAAACACAATGGAAGAATATTTCTTGAATGTTCCTCTTGTGGGTCAGAAAGATGGTTATGATGGCTCTCCCTTATTGCAACCAGATAGGTATAGCGATCTAGTACAACATGGATTTATGGCGTGTTGGTATGCATCTGCGTGTATGGTTTCTTACTATTTCCGTGCAGGTCCAAGGCTAGGGCTACCGAATATCTGGACGAAGGATCGTGGAATTTCCATCAACGCAATTAACGAACTAGCCGAGGTTGAAGGACTCAGAGTTCTTAAAAGACCAGAATTAGTCATAACTAATAAATTCATTATGGAATCCCTTAGAGAGTATGGACCCATATGGATTGCTGGTTATTATCTTGATCACAAGCCAAAAGTAGCTCATGCAGTTGTAGTTACTGGTATTCAAGGAAATTCTATTCATTACAATGATCCGTGGGAACCAGAAGCTAAAGTTAAATCAGTTGAATGGCTAAATGCTGGAATGCTAGACGGTTTTCCTGACGTTCTACTTGTAAAAGACAAAAGCCGCTACTAATAGTTTCTTATCTAACATTTGCTTGTACCCGATACTATAAGTCACATCTGTAAGTTTGGTTAAGCTGGTAACTAATATGCTTTTCAGTTCCTCAACTTCATTTAATAGGAGTGTAAAAACATTTTGTCAGCGTTTAAGTAACGATAGCGATCGCCAAATTCGATTTTGATAGATAAAGCTTGTTGATAAAAGTCCCGTGCTTGGGCATATTCCCGCATTTCTTGGGCTACTATTCCCAACTGGTGGTAGGTATCAGCTTGTTCATAGCGATCGCCAAATTCGACACAGATAGCTAAAGCTTGTTGATAAAAGTCCCATTCTTGGGCATATTCCCGCATTTCTTCGGCTACTTATTCCCAAATTTGTAAAGTTTAAGTAATGAGATTTTCTAAAGTTTTAAATCTAAATACACCAGAACGCCAAGCCCAAAAATCAGGAGCAAATTTAGCTAATCGGTTAATAGCGTAATCTGGTAAAATGAACAAAATAGGATAAGGGACAGTTTTTTTATAAGCATCCCTGACAAAATTCAAATCTTGTAAAAATGGCGGATATTCACCAAACACACCAATAGATTTTTCTAAACCTTGAATAATTAATACTAACTTTTTATTTGCTTCTTTTTCAATTTTTGGCAATTTTTTGACAATTTCATCACGTAAAAAGCGCAAATTAGGATCAGCAAATTTGAGAATTACAAATTGAATTTCCTCACATTGAGAATTTGTTTTTAATGCCTCAATTAATAACTCTCTATCAGGAGGAAAATTAATCTCAATAAATCCCAAAGTGAACTTTTCAGAGAAATCAATAAACGTCAATAATTCCGCCAAAATATCTTGATTCAGAGTGACAAATTGCCCTAACTCGGCGTTAAAATAATGTTGTAATCTCTGCCTGTGCTTTTTGGAAGAATTCATTTTGCTTCACCACTGGGTTAGGATATCATTAATATCTGTTTCTTCATTTACTTCTAAATAAATGACATGATAGTTTTGTTCCCATTGACTTTGAATCTTTTTCAACTCTGTACTTTTGCCAAATGACAAAGAACCCAGATGTGTAGGGGTAAAGCAAGAGCTAACCCCCTACGTTTAGAATCAAACAATCAAGCCGTTTTGAGTATAATAACTGGGGAATGTGGTATCTAATTTCCGTTCTTCCTGAGTTCTATATCAATTACTAATTGGTGATTATCCAACAAGGAGATTTTCTTCAGGATAGTGAATTCTGCTAGGACGAGGATCACCTAGTATAGATGACATCAATAATAAAATACCAACGCGACCAATATACATGGTGAGAATTAAAATTAATTTTGCTGCGGTAGAAAGAGTAGCTGTAATCCCTGTGGAAAGTCCTACTGTACCAAAGGCTGATACTACTTCAAAAAGAATTTGAATAAAAGCCAATTTGGGGTCAGTAATACTAATTAAAATGGTGGCAAAAATCACTGTTGCTAATGAACCGAATACCACCCCCACAGCTTTTAAAATTAAAGAAATGGCAATTTTACGATTATATAATAATACCTCTTCTTTGCCTTGGAGAATTGCCTTTGTACAACTGGTCAGAACTCGTAAAGTAGTGGTTTTGATTCCTCCTCCTGTACCTCCTGGACTTGCACCAATAAACATCAGGGCAATCATAATGAATAATCCCGCATTAGTCATTTTGCCAATATCAATGCTGTTAAAACCAGCGGTTCTGGTACTGACTGACTGAAACCAAGCGGCTAATATTTTATCAGATAAACTTAATTGTCCAAAGACACTATCGTTTCTGATTTCTATAAAGAAAATTGCAATTGTTCCTAGCACTAATAATATTAAAGTTGTGCTAGTAGCAACCTTAAAATCTAGAGAGAATATTAAACAACTTGTCTTTCTAACGAGGCGATTACCTTGATAGGTAAAGCTGTCTCGCAACCACAAATACATATCCAAAATTACTTGATAACCAATACCTCCAAAGATAATTAAACAGCCAATTGTGATAATCACTAAAGGAGAAGATTGATAGCCAATTAAATTATCTTTAAATAAACTAAATCCAGCATTGTTCCAAGCACTGACACTGTGAAAAATAGCTAACCAAGTTCCTTCTTGCCAACCTTTTTCGGGAACAAAAGCTATCATTAATAAAAATACTCCCGTGAGTTCAAATAATAAAGTGGTCGCAATAATAGAACGGATAATTTGAGAGCTACCACTCATGCCTGGACGGTCTAAAGCTTGCTGAATTGCTACTTTTTGTCTCAAGTCAAATTTTCTGCCAATTAATAACATTAAAAATGTGGTAGTTGTCATATAACCTAAACCACCAATCTGGGCTAATAGAGCAATAAATAACTGACCTAGAAAGGAAAATTCAGTCCCAGTATCTACCACTGCTAATCCTGTGACACAAACCGCTGAAGTTGAAGTAAATAGGGCAACAATTGGGTCATTCCAATTACCGTTACCAGTTGAAAAAGGCATTGTTAAGAGAATTGCTCCCAAAAGAATGACAGCAATAAATCCCAAACAAATTGTCCGCGCAACAGTCATAAGTGATTAAAAATGAAGAAATTTCATGCAGTTAGGTTATTTTTATATATTCCCAAGGTAGAATTAATGAGTTATTCCCTGGCGTAAAAATATCCCTGTAGCGGTTATTGGTTGAGTGAAATACAAGAACCCCACCCCCAACC
>NZ_JADEWA010000458.1:0-4344 GCF_015207865.1 Dolichospermum sp. LEGE 00246 | reverse complement strand
GAGTAGGGGAAGTAGGGGAAGTAGGGGAAGTAGGGGAGAAATTTCTTCCTTCTTCCTTCTTCCTTCTTCCTTCTTCCTTCTTCCTTCTGAACTCCTGAACTCGTGAACTCCTGAACTCCTGAACTCGTGAACTCCTGCTATATCTATTTTAATTTTGCAAAATTTGGGACTAAATTGTGGACTTCAATACAAATTAAAATTAATTCATTGATGTGAGTGATGATTTCTTAAATTTTAGAAAAACTCTTAATATCTTCTTTAGGAGTGAAGCCAAAATCTCGGACTACCCTTAAAGAGAAAGGATCTGCAAGAGAAAGAGCCAAACCCAAACAAAAGATTTAAACTGAACTATGACACTACAAAGCTTTGGTGTGATTGGATTAGCAGTTATGGGCGAAAACATCGCACTTAACGTAGAAAGAAATGGCTTCCCAATTGCAGTTTACAACCGCTCTCGTGAAAAAACCGATGCCTTCATGGCGCACCGCGCCCCAGGACGGAACGTTAGAGCCGCTTTTAGCCTCGAACAATTTGTCGCCTCATTGGAACGTCCCCGCAAAATTTTGGTGATGGTACAAGCTGGTAAGCCTGTTGATGCGGTAATTCAACAGCTTAAGCCTTTACTCCAAGAAGGTGATATAATTATTGACGGTGGTAATTCTTGGTTTGAAGACACCGATAGACGCACTCAAGAATTAGAACCCATCGGTTTACGCTATATCGGTATGGGTGTGAGTGGCGGTGAAGAAGGCGCGTTGAATGGTCCTTCTCTCATGCCTGGTGGGACAAGAAGCTCTTATGAGTACCTATCTCCCATTTTCAACAAAATTGCGGCTCAAGTTGATGATGGTCCCTGTGTAACCTACATTGGTCCTGGTGGTTCTGGACACTATGTGAAAATGGTTCATAACGGTATTGAGTACGGTGATATGCAGTTAATTGCAGAAGCCTACGATTTGCTGAAAAATGTGGCTGGTTTAAGTGCAGCACAACTCCATGAAGTCTTTGCTCAATGGAATACAACTGACGAACTCAATTCATTTTTGATTGAGATTACCGCGAATATTTTCCCCTACGTAGATCCAGACACCAAGATTCCTCTCGTTGATTTGATTGTTGACGCAGCCGGTCAAAAGGGAACTGGTCGTTGGACTGTACAAACTGCTTTAGAATTGGGTGTAGCTATTCCGACAATTACAGCAGCGGTAAATGCTCGAATTCTCTCTTCAATTCGAGATGAACGGATTGCTGCTTCTAAGGTCATCACTGGACCAAATGCTAAGTATGGTGGTGATATTGCAGCTTTTGTGAACATGGTGCGTGATGCTCTTTATTGTTCCAAAATCTGTTCTTATGCTCAAGGTATGGCACTCTTATCTACAGCTTCTAAAACCTACAATTGGGAATTAAATCTGGGCGAAATGGCGCGGATTTGGAAAGGTGGTTGTATTATTCGGGCTGGCTTCTTGAATAAGATTAAGAAAGCATTTGACGAAAATCCAGCTTTACCTAACTTGTTGTTAGCACCTGAATTTAAGCAAACAATTCTGGATAGACAAGCTGCTTGGCGAGAAGTAATTGTGACTGCGGCTAAGTTGGGTATTCCTGTACCTGCTTTTAGTGCTTCTCTAGATTACTTCGATAGTTACCGCCGCGATCGCTTGCCACAAAACTTAACTCAAGCACAACGGGACTACTTCGGCGCTCACACCTACAAACGGACTGACAAAGAAGGATCTTTCCACACTGAGTGGGTTCCCATTGCTGAAGCTAAGAAGTAAAACACTTCTAGTTAAGCTTTCAAGTTAATTCTTGCCATTTATTTCGGCAAGATTGCCTGTAGGGGCGGGGTTTCCCCGCCCTTAATTGTAAGAATTAAAGACTTTAAATTCAGTTAGTAAAGATAAAGAGATTTAGATGCAATTCACAGAAAATGAGTTTAGGGATTATTTATTTAACAATCACAAAGAAAATATTTCTGATTTAATTGTTGGGCGAAGAAATCCTATTAATTGGAAGAGTACCGAATTTCCACCATTACGATTTTTATTACAAAAATTAGCGGAACAAAGAATCAACAAATTACTAGATGGTCTAGAATCATTAATAATTACTGCAAGGGAGTTACAACTTGAAAAATTAGGTGATTCAACAACAAGATTGGATCTTTTTGGTAGTTCTGAAACCAATGGCATAACAATCATTGAATTGAAAAAATCAAAGCAAACTGAGCGCCAAGCTTTTACTGAGCTTCTTGCATATGCCAATCATTTTTGTTCAATATTTCCAGGGCTTAAAGAAAGCTCAATTACTTCAGTATTGATAGCTCCGATGGAGACACGAACGGTCAGAGATGCCTTTGTTCAAGAACTAGTTGCAAACAATAAAAGTCTTGTAGCACTGATACCAAAAGATGATAATGGCAAAATAACCTTATCTGTTTACTATCCAGATGAATCCTATTATCAATGGTTTGAAAATAATCTGCTCGATGACAGCTCAATGTTAACTGTAGTAATCACCTTTCCAATAATTGAAGGATGGATAGATGATGATACTTTGAGTGAAGATCAAAAGATACCTGATTATTCAAAGGATGCACTAAACATAATATCGAATGAAATTTCACATAGGCTAGAATCGGAAGGCTTTCATGCACTTGTATATGCTTCTCAAAAATGGGGGGAGATTGGTCAGTTTTTTCCCTATCCAAATACAATATGCGTAGCAGCAATTAATCCTTTTTCATCATTTCGTACTGCCAGTTATGAAGATACTATTTATGGTGCATCAGAACAAGGGCGGCTATCTGAAATCCAATCCATCTATAATCAACTAAGTGATGATGAACGAAAATTTTGGCTTGATGGTATTGAGTCAAGTTTTCATCATCGCCTTATAATATCTGTACAAGAAGAGTTCCAACTTTGCTTTAAGAATAAAAATGGCTCAAGTTTGGATAGTGAAATTTCTCTGCCAGATTGGTACGGATTCAAGACTAGTATGATTGATTCAGTGTTTACTCATCAGCTAGATATATATTTAACTGGATTGCTGAGGTTAATATATATGACTTATATCAGCCATATATATGATAGCAAAGAAAATTGTATATTTTACCATGATGATCTACCCAAATACTCCTACGATACTTTGAGGAAGTTCTTACCAGTTTGGGAAATATTGCGAGGTCTTGGACTTGGAGAAGAGCAAACCTGACAATGAGATGCACTAGAAGTTTTTACACTTTGTTGTTATATTTACATGATGCATAATAACTTTATAACTCAGTTATTGGTATTGCAAGCGATTCCTAGGTCGCGCTTCGCTATCGCACACAAATAATGATTTTCTAAAGTTTGATTTTTTCTAATCTAGGCTGTTTGTCTTGTTTCATATTCAACATTTCCCCAACTTTCAGGAAGAGGATTAACCCAAGAAATAGGAACAGAAACGACATCTAGAGTTTCACTATCTTCAAAGACTTCTAAAATATATCCTGGTTCTGGCTGAGTTTTAGTAGGATTGAGATGATCTAAAACAACCCCCTTATTGCCAGCTTTTACAGGGCTGTTAGGAACATCTCGCTTTAGTTCTACCCATTGGAATAAGGTGGCTGTTGTCATCGTTTAATTCTCCTGTGATCTATCAGGTTTTAAAGTTATAAATCTTAATACTTCTGCTCCCTCATAAGAACTTCCGGTAAGTGGGAAACTCAGTCACTTTAGTGCTGACAGGGAAACGAGACGGGCGGTTTTAACCGCATTGAATCTTAAATTTTAGTCAGGTTTTTTGATTGGAAACCTGAAAAACCAACTCCCATTTCTGGGGTAATGTTAGCTTCGACCTGTTATAAGAGCTTGTTAAGCTTGCAACACTGTTCCAGTGACCTTAGAACTGTTTAATCACAAGCGACAGAGCAGGGAACTAGCTACGCATTCCGGGGTGTCGTGACTCAAATAACGGCTACCCTTAGACTATGCTTAGGGTGGTCTGGTCAGTACAGCTTGTTTGATTTCTCTTGCAAGCTCAGTCCCTTTAGGGCTGGGTTACTGACCCTGTTGCCAGATAGTGATAACCCTAAGTAAGCGGCCATTAGGACCATGCCACTGATTTTTAACAGTAAACTGAGTTCCATAACCAGTTGGGGTAACATCTGCAATTTCAGAACCTTCCACAGCTTTTATTATATCACTCTTGAGAATTTCCCAGTTATATAGGTTATATCCGGCTAAAGCCAAATATCCTGATTTATCACTTTTAGGCTGATACACTAGTAAGTATTTTGTGATCTTAGCATCCTGAATTACTAAATTTGATGGTATTGTCATAACACTTATGTAT
>NZ_JADEWA010000457.1:0-4354 GCF_015207865.1 Dolichospermum sp. LEGE 00246 | reverse complement strand
TCTGTATCTCAAGCTGCTAGTAAGGTTCAATATCGGTTTGAACAAATTGATCAAATAGTTCAAGAGGTTTTATCATGCTAAGTTCTTTGACTTTAAAAAATTTTAAACCATTTGAAAATCAATCTTTTTCTTTAAAGCCATTAACTCTACTGACTGGCTTAAATAGCACTGGTAAATCGTCTGTGTTGCAATCTCTATTACTATTACGTCAATCTTGTTTGCGGGATGATTTATTAGATAGGGTAGGTTTAGTATTAAACGGTGATTTAGTATCTATAGGTACTGGAAAAGATGCACTTTTCAAGAGAGCTAAAGAGGATGTAATAACTTTTGAAATTGGCATGAATAATGATATTAAAGGTACTTGGATTTTTGATTGTGATCGTCAATCAGATATAATGCGACTATCTACACCAATGTGGCTAGAAATCGATCTAGCAATTGATGCAGAAATTGATAATTCAAGTCTGTTTACAGATAAATTCCATTACTTAAAAGCAGAAAGAGTAGCACCTAGAAATTATTTCCAAATGTCTGATTTTCAAGTCAGACAACATCAACAGATTGGAAGTCAAGGAGAATTTACTGCTCATTTCTTATCTATAAATGAATATGCAAAAATTCCACATCATCAACTATCACATCCATCAGCACAGTCTGATAGTTTAAAAAGTCAAGTTGAAGCCTGGTTAGGAGAAATTAGTCCTGGAACAAGAATTGATATAGGATTACATTCAGCAATGGATTTAGTAAATTTACAATGTTCCTATGAAGACAATAATTCTTATCGTCTAACTAATGTAGGTTTCGGAATTATCTACATTCTACCGATTATTGTGGCTATATTGTCTGCTGCTTCAGATACATTGATTTTGTTAGAAAATCCAGAAGCTCATCTTCATCCTAGAGGACAATCTAAAATGGGAGAATTAATTGCATTAGCAGCAAGTTGTGGTATTCAAATAATCTTAGAAACTCATAGCGATCATGTTTTAAATGGTATTCGTAAAGCAGTAAAATATAAGAAACTTGATGCGGATAAAGTACAAATTAACTACTTTGAAAGATATTTAAAAAAAGGACAACCAACAACAGATATCATTACACCTCGAATTTATCCAGATGGAGGAATTGATAAATGGCCGGATGGTTTTTTTGATCAAGCTGAGAAGGATTTAATGGAGTTATTATAAATGCACTTTTTGATTAATGAGCTTGCTTTTATTGCACAAGCTACCAATGATTATGAAGCTGATGAATTAATGAAAAATATTTTAGAAATTATTCAAGAAATCAGTGTTCTTCAAAATGGTGATCCTATCCAAACTCATAGTAGTTTTTATTCTCAAAAATTATCTTCAAATTTAACATTACAGGAATGGTTTTCTACTAAAATTAAATCGCAAAAAACGAATCAACAAACAATAGCAAAGATTTTACTTAGACTTTTAAGGAACGGTCCGTTTGTGGATTTACAAAATTTATTAAATGATTGTAAATGTCACTATCAAAAACAAGATGTTTCATCGAGTTCATTAGCAGGTGCTGCTCAACTTCAAGGAATATTAATTAGTTTACAAAACAATCCTGATTTTATTCAAGAAAATATTGAAGTTGAATTTCAAGAAGGTACAAGTTCGCTAGAAAATAGAAGCATAAAAAATTTAACTGAAATTAAACAAGCTAGAAAAATATATCCTCGTTATAAACTTCATTCTAAACATGATCCTAAAGGATATTGGGAAAATGCTACTCCTATGAATTTAACAGATAAAGAAGCTCAAAAAGTTTTAAATATTTCTGTGGGGAATAGTAATGAAAATAGTGAAAAACGTTATGGATTTCATAAAGAAACAGATCAATTCTATGTGTTTCATTCAGATAATACTTTTGATGAACAGGGTTATCCTACCTATCATGGATTTCCGATTACTGAAAATCAAGTTCCTCCTAAAATACTAATTAAAATAAAGAGATAATGCCATCATCTATAAATCCCCAATCAAAAAGAGTCCTAATTGCTATAGGCGGTGGTATCGCCGCCTATAAAGTTTGTGAATTGGTTTCTACACTGTTTAAGTCTGGGCTAGAAGTGCGAGTTATTCTCACTAAATCTGCTCAAAAATTTATTACTCCTTTAACTTTAGCCACTCTATCCCGTCATCAAGCTTATATAGATGATGATTTTTGGCAACCAATTTATGCTCGTCCATTACATATTGAGTTGGGTGAATGGGCTGATTTGATTGTGATTGCGCCTTTAACTGCTAATACTTTAGCTAAGTTAGCTTATGGTATGGCAGATAATTTACTAACAAATACAGTCCTCGCTTCTACCTGTCCCGTATTGTTAGCACCAGCCATGAATACGGATATGTGGGAACAGGTGGCGGTACAAAGAAATTGGCGGCAGCTATTGACAGACGGTAGATTTTATGGTATGGAAACTGGTTCTGGTTTATTGGCGTGCGATCGCATTGGTGCTGGTAGAATGGCAGAAGCGGCAGAAATATTTGTTTATATTCAATCTTTATTACACACCCAAGGAAACAGAGATTTAGCTGGGAAGCAGGTTTTAATCAGTGCTGGGGGAACACGAGAATATTTAGATCCGGTGCGATTTATTGGCAATCCCTCAACTGGTAAAATGGGTTTAGCATTGGCACAGGCAGCACTGCACAGAGGCGCAAAAGTAATATTAGTCCATTGTCCGGCGAGTTGGAATGTACCTTTGGGAGTAGAAGCAATTGCGGTTGTCAGTGCGGAGGAAATGCAGCAGGTGATGTTCAACCATTTAGCCAATGCAGATATCATTATCATGTCAGCCGCAGTTGCAGATGTAAAGCCTAGAGATTATAGTAGCGAAAAATTGCCCAAGCGATCGCTTCCCGAAAATCTGCCTCTAGCAGCAGTACCGGATATAGTCGCTGAACTGGGAAATCGCAAACAACCCCATCAATATTTAATTGGTTTTGCAGCACAAACGGGGGATATTATTACTCCAGCGCGGGAGAAATTGCAAAGGAAGAAATTAGATGCAATTGTCGCAAATCCTATTGATAAGGTTGATAGTGGTTTTGGGAGTGATCATAATCAAGCTGTGTTTTTAGATAAGCAAGGAAGAGAGGTAGAAATTCCCGCTTGTTCTAAGTTGGAAATGGCGCATTATTTGTTTGATTTTGTTGTTTAAGGGAATAAAATTATATCGTTATTTCTGCAACTACAGAATTAATTACTACCTAAATAAATCTCTACATTTCGAGTGTTCCATGTAGCAATCCCAATTCCAAAAAAATCTTGATCTTCCGTCCATATTGGACAATTTAAAGATAGAGAAAGAGCAACTATTGTCCAGTCTTTGATATCTCTTTCTTGTATTCGCCGTTTAGCATCATACTCATATTCGCTATAAATTTCGTCAGCTATTGGTATGACTACCTTTGTTAGTTTCTCTATAGCATTTAAAAATGGATCTAATGGAAGATTCCGTTTTTGTAAAATTTTGGGTAAATGCTCGTTTAACTCATCATAGCAACAAGCGGGAGTAACAAAACTACAGTTATAATTGTATTTGTCTAATAAGTTGGGAACACGTTCTGCTAATACTGCGCGAATGAGAATATTAGTATCTAAAACAATTAACTTTCTCATCGTTATATTGTACTTTCTCTAGCATTCTGGAAATCAGCCAATAATTCATCTTCACTAATACCTCTTGTTTCCAGCAATTGTTGGATTTTTTGGACTGCTGCTTGTAAAGCCATTAAATCTTGTTTTTGAGGAGTAGGTTGTGTTGGTATATAGTAACCTATTGGGACTCCATGAGAAGTAATTGCGATTGGTTCAGATGTTTGTTGTGTGTACTTATGTAAATTGGCACGAAATTCTTTGATTCCTACAGATTGGATGTCCATAATAGTGAATTGACAAATTGTGTACACTTAAGTACACTATAACATGAACTTTGAATTATTGGCAATCAAGCGGTGTTTTTAGATAAGTCAGGAAGAGAGGTGGAAATTCCCGCTTGTTCTAAGTTGAAAATGGCGCATTATTTGTTTGATTTTGTTGTTTAATGGGATAAAATCACATTTTTATTTTTACTAGGATTTTTGAATATGACTGTGCATTTACCTGAAATTGGTATTACTGGTTGTGAAAGAGCAAAATCATTAATTGAAGAATTCCCTCAAAACATTGTTGGTAGTTTTTGGGTAATGTGTAGTTATGGGTTTGATTTTACCTGAGTTCGATATAAATAATCATCCTGAAAACTAATTATATCGGGCTTTTCTCAATTAGCAATGATTATTGACAATAAATAAACAAGAGAAAACAATCCAAAATTGAATAT
>NZ_JADEWA010000456.1:0-4358 GCF_015207865.1 Dolichospermum sp. LEGE 00246 | reverse complement strand
TCGGTTTGCAAATCGTTTTCCAGCCAATTTAAGAACCATTCGTTAATATGTCAAGTTGCCTGAAAAACCCAACAGACAAAGCTTTCAGGTTTTTTAATAAATTCTCACCCCCTGTGAACGGTTACTATAAGGAAGAACGTCACGCGAGAGGAATCCATTACACTTCTGAAGTGGAGTTCTCTAAAAGGAAATCCTGACAGGATTTCCTAATTCTAGCAAATATGACTAAAAATCTAGCGTTTGAAGCGAGAACGTTGTTGGCGACGTTGCTTGTGTCTGGCTATGGCTTTGCGCTTTTCTTTTTCTAAAGGTGTCTCAAAGTGACGCTTTTTCCGCATATCTTGGAAAATTCCCGCTTTGGAAACTTCCCGCTTGAATCTTCGTAGTGCTGATTCAATCCCTTCATTTTCACCTAAGACCACTTGTGTCATTCCTGTTCCTCCGTAGTTTAATTCAATATTTGAGAACTAAAGTCAAAATAAAATACTCCAGCAGCGCTTAGCGGGAGACTGTATCTGCTGGATACTCTAGATTTTAATTTTTTTTACTGGACTTAGTAGCGATCGCCGCTACTACTACTCCCAAACCAGAGAGTGTAGAGAGTTAGATTCGGAGAGACGTATTTAAAAAAATCTTCAAACGACTTACTCAACCGAAAATAATCTTTGATATCCCCAAGTATAGCACTACATGAGAATATTAACCCATAACGAACAAATTTTCCCAACAAAACCACCAGCATTGTTAGGAAATTCTCCACAACAAATACTGTTTCGATAACAAAATAAGGCGTTGCTGAACTAAGGTATGAAATTCCCAAATTAAACCTTTAAAACTCTGACATTTGCGTCTACTCTTCGAGATCACGAAGCGTGATTGCGCCTTTGCGTGAGACTAAAATTCATACCCTTAATCAGCAACACCCAAAATAAATGATCCTGTTTTGTCATGCTGAGTGTAGCAAAGCGAAACGAAGCATTTCAAGAGATTCTTAACTACACTTTGTTTCGTAAGGGCTGAAGCTACTGAGCTTTAGGCTGACCGGATACTTCTGTAAACCGTGTGAGAATGCTTTGCGCTTCTTGACACAGTACCTCATGATTTTGATAATTACTAGCTAGTAATTCCCCCCATTGATGAATGTCGCCGGTGTTATATTCTAATGGCGTGCAGTCAAAGTGGGTAAAATTACCACCTGCTTCTGTTAAGATTAGTTCAGGAGCAGCCATATCCCAGTCTTTAGGTGCGGATTTACCGGAAAGGGAAATGTAAACATCTGCTTGCTGTTCAAGTATCGCGGCAATTTTGCAACCGACGCTACCAATTGCTTTTTGATTTTGATAGGGCAGGTGCTGTAATAGATATTCTAACCTATCGTTGCGGTGTGAGCGACTAACCACCAAAATTAGATCCTGGATATTTTTATGGGAGTTCAGTCGCACAGGCAAAGAACCTGTTGCAGTTTCGATAAAAGTTCCACTACCTCTAGTAGCATAATATAACTTTTGTGCCTCTGGAACTGCCACGACGGCTAACATTGTCTGTGTTCCTTGAATTAAGGCAATATGAATTGCATATTCTCCGGTTTTGTTGATAAAATCTCTTGTTCCATCTAATGGATCAATAATCCATACCCACTCAGCAGGATTTTTTCCCTGTTGTGATTTATGAGTTTCTTCGCTGATATATCCAAAGTCTTCATTACCTAAAGCAGCTTGTAACTGTGACAAGATATATTCACTAACGGCTAAGTCTGCCACTGTAACAGGTTCGCTGTCTTTATACTGGATATCTAAATTTGGTGCGTCAGCAGTACCGTGATAATAAGAACTCAGGAGACTGGCTGCACCCCAACCTACCTTCCGTGCAATTGTTAATATTTCGGATAAGTCTTTCATTTGGGGACAAATTTGGTTGACACTCTCCGGGTCTTTAGACGCGGAGATTCTATAGAGCAGTTATACCAGTTTCAGGCATTGCCTGATCCAGCAATCACGACTTTTCAAACACCCTCTAAGTATTAGACGTTTAAATTCAACCAAGTTCGCGTACCAAAATGTTTACACGCCTCCGCAGCAGTATTTCCAGCTAGTGCTAATGCTTCTATAAAATTCGTTTCCAGGATGTAGTGACAGAAAGCACCGTGAAAAATGTCTCCTGCTCCCAGTGTATCAACGGGCTGTATTTTTGGCACATTAACTACACCAGACTGATCACGAGTTAAGTATTGGATGGGGTTTTCCCCTTGAGTAATAGCAATATAAGGAATGTTAAAATTTTGCAAATAGGCAAAAACGTCTTCCTGATTTTTGCAGTTAGGCGGATAGAAATTAGCAGAACAAATAGCATAATTGACAAAGGGTAATATTTCTGCAAATCCTGGTTTCCAGCTACCACCATCAATGACAACTGGAATATTCTGAATATTAGCAGTTTGGGCAATGATTTTGCTGACTTCCATTTGATGCCCGTCAATTAATACAATATCAATATCTTGTAAAATATTTGTAGGAATAGAGGTAATATTCGCCTGAGTTTTAACGGCATTAATAGAAATTACCGCTCTTTCACCTGTACCTTGGGTAACAATAATTGAAGAGACAGGTGGCGGTGTTTTCTTGTAGGGGTCTAAGTCAATAATTGCAATTTGGTAATTCTCTAAATCGCTACAAATTAGCTGTGTGATATGGTGCGAACCCAATACACCTAAAACTGTAGATTGGTTGTTTAAATGACTGAAGGTGACGGCGGCGTTTGTTGCGGGTCCCCCTGCTGCTACACTATAGTCAGTGGCAACTAATTTTTGATTATTTTGGGGGGGAGAATCCGCGAGATAAATGAAATCTAAGGTAATTAAACCGACAAATAAGCCAGATTTGCTCATTATTAATTGGTAACTTGCTCAAAGTATTAAGTAAATTATAGGAAAGTTTATGAATTTAATGTAGGGGTAGCACTCCTACATAATTCATTGGTTTAGGTATTTTCAAAATGTTTAATTATTTTTGCTCATGTACTTACCTATGATGATAATTTTTATGCAAGGAATCAAAAAAAAGTGTAATTTTTGAGAATTGGAAACTTTAACCTGGATTGTCTTCATTTTTTCAAGTTTGTTCTTATATCTTAACAGAGATTAGTAAAATACTGTTAAGTAAATTCGTAAATCAAATAGCAATGACGTATAATCAATAAAATCATAGTAAAATTAATTTGCTTAGAGAGTAAAAGATCATGTTCAAAAATATGGCGATGGATGCACTAGGTTTGAGTGATATTGGTGCTGTGATCAAACCAGAAGATTTTCATAAAGTTGATAGTGATGATTATGTGATTCATGAAGAAGGGGAAAAGATCTATTTTTTAATTAAGTCGAAAACTGATGAATACTGTTTTACTAACCTAGCGTTAATTCATCTAGATGGAAATTCTGCGGTTAGTAAAAAACGTCTACTCAAACGTTTTAGTTATAGTCATCATATTATTAAGGATGTGAAGCTAGAAACCGCAGGAACAATAGATATGGATATCGAAATCAAGTTAATAATGGGGGATATATCCTATTCTATTGATGTTGCTAAAATTTATATTAATCCTTTGAAAGACTTGTACAAGGCTTTACTGAAAATTGCCTCAATTCAACGAGAAAATGCTCTTTATCATCAATATGCTCAAACTAGTTTAAATACAGCAGCTAGTACAGTTAGTCGTTCAACAACTACATCAACTTCAGAAGAGCAATTTAAATCAATTAATCAGTATGCTTTTAATTGGTTAAAATATGCTCATGAAACTTATGTGCGGAAAGATTTTGGTGAGGTGTTTGAGAAGTTTATTAATAACTAATTGATAAATTACAGCAAATTGTCATCAAACCCCTCTCCGCAAGCGATGAGGGGAATAAGATTTACCTCCTAAGAGCATCAAACCGCTGTATGATTAAAGATGTAATGAAAATAGATTTGCAGAAATTGAAGAGGAGATAAAAGCAATGGAAAAAGCACCAGTAACAACTCTCTATAATCAAGATTTTGTTCTCTGGGTTGAGAATACAATTCAGCAATTAAAGGAGAGAAATGTTAATGATATTGATTGGAATAATTTAATTGAGGAGGTATCATCTTTGGGAGGAAGAGAGAGACGAGAATTAGAGAATCGTTTGACGACTTTGTTTGAACACGCACTCAAACGATGTTATGTCCCCTTACCTGACTATTATCGGGGGTGGGAAAATACTATTAAACGAACTCAAAAAGACATAAAAAAATTGTTAAGAGATTCTCCTAGTTTACAGAATTATTTTTTAGAAATTTTCTCTGAATGCTATCTAGATGGGGTTGATAACCTAATTAATGAAT
>NZ_JADEWA010000455.1:0-4375 GCF_015207865.1 Dolichospermum sp. LEGE 00246 | reverse complement strand
ATATGTACTTGTTCAAAAATCAGAGCAAATACTTTTTTATATTTGGAATTAATAAATACTTCCCTGATTACTGTAACGGCTTCCTTTGAGCCAATTTTTAAATATACCGCTGTTGTAATCATAGTATGTCAATAAATTTTACTGATGTACTCTTCGTACAAAATACCTTTTTAGCGACATAAATAATGTCTCTCTCTTATTTTAAAATAAAGCTACAAAATAAATATCAAGTAATCGTAAAGTTTAAACATAAATTATGAAGATTTAAAAGTAAACTTAGTTTTATGATGAGTACGGTTACAGCCAGGATACTCTACCCAATACTGTTCGGTTAACGAAAATTTCCACGTAAATAACATATTGTATAAAACCAACAAATCATTGAAAATGTTGGGTTTCGTTCCTCAACCTACATATTTTTGTTTTTTAGTCTTAACTGAACAGTATTGATACCCTACCAATAGGACATAAGTATAAATAATACTTACGAAAAATAGGGTATTGATTACTGCTGTATTTTGTGATTTCGTAGTCCAATTTAATCTAAATTAAAGTAAAAACTGTATCTGTACCTACAACTTTAATTTTCCGAAATATATTTTTCATTACAGCTTTAAATAAGAATAATAGCGAGAATGGGGGCAGAAGAAATGATTGTTTATTTTCTATTGTGAAATCATGGTAGTGATATCAGAGAACGTTCAGAACCGATTAACTATACAAACTGTAGAAATTGCCCCTAATACCACTGCGATTCGTTCTCTAGACTGGGATCGGGATCGTTTTGATATTGAATTTGGTTTACAAAATGGTACAACCTATAATTCATATTTAATTAGAGGTGAACAAACAGTTTTAATTGATACTTCTCACCAGAAGTTTCGTGAACTTTATTTAGAGACTCTTAAGGGTTTAGTTAATCCTAAAACGATTGATTATATAATTGTTAGCCATACTGAACCTGATCATAGTGGCTTAGTAGAAGATATTTTACAGTTAGCACCTAGAGCCACTGTTTTAGCTTCTAAAGTGGCTTTGCAATTTTTAGAAGGTTTGGTACATGAACCTTTTTCTAAGCGAATTGTTAAAAGTGGCGATCGCGTAAAAATTGGTAAAGATCACGAAATGGAATTTGTCAGTGCGCCAAATTTACACTGGCCAGATACTATTTTTAGCTTTGATCGCAAAACCCAAGTTCTCTACACTTGTGATGCCTTCGGAATGCACTACTGTGATGATCGCACTTTCGACGAAGATTTAGAAGCTATTGAAGCTGATTTTCGCTTTTATTATGATTGTTTAATGGGTCCAAATGCTCGTTCTTTGCTAAATGCAATGAAGAGAATGGGTGAACTTGGTGAAATTAAAATTATTGCCAATGGACACGGACCATTACTACATCATAACCTGGATATTCTCAGAGAATATTATCATAATTGGAGTCAAAAACAAGCAAAAACAGAAACTACTGTCGGTTTGTTTTATGTTTCTGGTTATGGACATAGCGATCGCTTGGCACACTCAATTGGTGATGGTTTGCAAAAAGCTGGTGTTGGTGTGGAAGTATTGGATCTCAACACCGCAGAAAGCCAAGAAATTCAAGAATTAGCCGGCAGAGCATCTGGTTTAATTGTAGGGATGCCTTCTACTAGTGCAATTAAAGCACAAGCCGCAATTAGTTCTTTATTAGCCGTTGCTAAAAATAAGCAAGTTGTGGGTTTATTTGAGTCCTATGGTGGCGATGATGAACCGATTGATACTCTCAGACGCAAATTTATTGATTTAGGTATTAAGGAAGCTTTCCCAGCCATTCGGATTAAAGAAACCCCCACAGATTCCACCTATAAACAATTTACAGAAGCTGGCAATGCTTTGGGACAATTGTTAGTGCGAGAACGCAATATTAAACAAATAAAATCTCTCGACGTGAACATGGAAAAAGCGTTGGGAAGAATTAGCAATGGTTTGTATATTGTCACTGCCAAAAAAGGCGATATTAGCGGCGCAATGATCGCTTCTTGGGTAACACAAGCCAGTTTACAGCCTTTAGGTTTTACCATTGCTGTAGCCAAAGATCGCGCTCTCGATGACTTAATGCAAGTAGGCGATCGCTTTGTTCTCAATGTTCTGGAAGAAGGCAACTATCAAGACCTGAAAAAGCATTTTCTCAAACGTTTAAATCCCGGTGCTGATAGATTTGCAGACGTAAAAATCCAAACTGCTAAAAATGGTTCACCCATTCTTACCGACGCACTCGCATACATGGAATGTGAAGTAATCAGCAACATGGAATGTAGTGATCACTGGATTTTATACTGCAC
The DNA here is from genome assembly GCF_015207865.1 of Dolichospermum sp. LEGE 00246. Taxonomy (NCBI): domain Bacteria; kingdom Bacillati; phylum Cyanobacteriota; class Cyanophyceae; order Nostocales; family Aphanizomenonaceae; genus Dolichospermum; species Dolichospermum sp. LEGE 00246. The sequence continues at coordinate 2,054 of NZ_JADEWA010000455.1, read as the reverse complement.
AGTTGAAGATGGCAAAGTTTCTAAACCCGATGGAATTACCGCAGTTCGTCATCGCAAAGTCGGAAATTACTATTAATAGGTAATGGGTAATAGGTAATTGGTAATTGGTGATTACCCTCTTCTCTACCTGTTCCCTGTTCCCTGTTCCCTGTTCCCTATTACCCATTACCTAATTATTAACTAACCATCTTTCATAATAACTATGACACTTCCAGATTCATTTTCTAACGCTGTTGAATCAGCTAAAAATTGGGTTTCTCAAGTTTTTTCGACCCAACAAGTATCCATGAGCGATTCTAGACCAAGGGACGTACAAATACTACCAATTGCTACCAACACAAAAGTAATGCGATCGCGCAGTAAGTCGCGGTTGCGGTTTGAAATTGAATATGCTCTAGAACGGGGAACTACTTCTAATAGCTATTTAATAGAAGCCGATAAAACTGCATTAACAGACGCTCCCGCCGAAGGATTTACAGAAATTTATCTGGAAGCATTACAGAAAAATATTAATGTGCAAAAGTTGGATTATGTAATTTTGGGACATTTTAACCCCAATCGTATTCCTACTTTAAAAGCAATTTTAGCGATCGCACCCCAAATTACCTTTGTTTGTTCCCTTCCCGCCGCTAATAATTTACGTGCTGCTTTCACCGACCAAGATATCAAAGTTCTCGTCATGCGGGGGAAAGAAACCCTAGATTTAGGTAAAGGTCATGTCTTGAAATTCTTACCTACTCCTAGTCCCCGCTGGCCTGAAGCACTTTGTACTTACGACCAACAAACCCAAATTCTTTTTACAGATAAGCTATTTGGCGCTCACATCTGTGGTGAAGAAGTATTTGATGATCATTGGGAAACTTTCAAAGAAGACCAACGTTATTACTTTAACTGCCTCATGGCTCCCCATGCAACTCATGTGGAATCAGCTTTGGAGAAAATCTCCGATTTGCAGGTGAGAATGTATGCTGTCGGTCATGGACCCTTGGTACGCACCAGTTTAATTGAACTAACCAAATCCTACGGTGAGTGGAGTCGCGCTCAAAAAGATCGAGAAATATCCGTAGCACTTCTCTACGCTTCCGCTTATGGCAACACTGCCACCTTAGCACAAGCAATGGCATTAGGATTAACCAAAGGTGGCGTTGCCGTTAAATCTGTCAACTGTGAATTTGCAACCGCTGACGAAATCCGTACCAGCTTGGAACAAGCAGATGGTTTTATCATTGGTACTCCTACCATTGGTGGACACGCACCTACTCCCATTCATACCGCATTAGGAATTGTCCTCTCTAGCGGTGATAATACCAAACCGGCGGGGGTATTTGGTTCTTACGGTTGGAGTGGTGAAGCTTTAGACTTGGTAGAATGCAAACTCCGAGACGCTGGCTATCGTTTCGGTTTTGATACCTTGAAAGTCAAATTTAAACCAGATGAAGTCACTCTCAAATATTGCGAAGAAGTCGGTACAGACTTTGCTCAAAGTTTGCGAAAAGCTAAGAAAGTGCGTGTTCCTCAACAATCTGCAACCCCCACAGAACAAGCTGTCGGCCGGATTATTGGTTCTGTCTGTGTCATTGCCGCCAAGCAGGGAGAATTTTCGACAGGGATGATGGGTGCTTGGGTATCTCAAGCTACTTTTAATCCACCGGGAATTACTGTAGCGATCGCCAAAGAGCGGGCAGTCGAATCACTATTATATCCTGGTGGTAAATTTGTCTTGAATATCCTTCCTGAAGGTGTTCATGTGGAATACATGAAACATTTCCGCAAAAGTTTTAAACCCGGAGAAGACAGATTTGCTAACTTCCCCACAGCGGAAGCCGATAATGGTTGTACCATTTTAACAGAAGCTTGTGCATATCTAGAATGTTTGGTACAACAGCGCCTAGAATGTGGTGATCATTGGGTAATTTATGCAACTGTTGACAACGGTAAATTACTCAAGCCGGATGTTATGACTGCTATTAACCACCGGAAAACAGGCTCATACTATTAAAGATATAAGGATACATTATAGCCCCCTCCTCGCTTGCGGGGAGGGGGTTGGGGGT
>NZ_JADEWA010000454.1:0-4385 GCF_015207865.1 Dolichospermum sp. LEGE 00246 | reverse complement strand
GCAGGGGGCAGGGGGCAGTTAAGAGGGAATAGGGAAAGAAATTCTTACCAATTACCAATTACCAATTACCCATTACCAATTACCCATTACCCATTACCCATTACCAAATTCTGACTCAATAGTTCTACAGCCGCCTGATATTGAGTATCTGCCTTTGTGCCGATTTGCTCCCGGTTAAGTGATGGTTGGGGAATAATTTGATCAGGCTTAATTCCCAACTTATTAATATCTCGATGGTTAGGAGTTTCATATTTAGCAATTGTCACCGCCAAACCAGAACCGTCGGACAATTCAAACAAAGATTGAATTAAACCCTTACCAAAAGTTGTTTCCCCAATTAATTGGGCGCGATGATTATCTTGTAATGCACCCGCGAGAATTTCACTGGCACTGGCAGTTCCTTTATTAACGAGAATTACTAAAGGATCTGTGGTTAAAGCCGGTCCAAAGGCTTCATAGGTTCCCTGAATGCCTTGACGGTTGGCAGTGTAAACGATTGTGCCAGAGTCTAACCATAAACGAGCAGTTTCAATTCCCGCTTGTAAGAGTCCACCGGGATTATTTCTTAAATCAAGAATATAGGCAGACGCGCCTTTTTTTTCTAAAATAGAAATAGCTTGTGCCAACTCAGTAACAGCATTGGCACTAAATTGACTCAGTGATAGATAGCCAATCTTGGTTCCTTGGGGGGATAATCGTAAATCAGAAACAACAGGATTCAGCGAAATGCGATCGCGCACCAAGATAACCTCCTGATCCTGTTCTCCTTCCCTGCCAATTAAAAGCGTAACTACGCTGCCTCTTAATCCACGCATCTGCGCCGCCGCCTCATCAAGGGTCAAATTCTCTGTAGATAAACCCTCAATCTTCAAAATGCGATCGCGTGGTTTTAAACCCGCCCTATCCGCTGGAGAATTATTAATGGGTGTAATCACCTCCAAAACACCAGTTTGGGGATTGAGAGTAATTTGTAATCCTACACCAGTTAACTCTCCAGAAGTGCTAACTTGCAAACTGCGATATTTCTCAGGATCAAGAAACCGGGTAAAAGGATCATCCAAACTCTTTAGCATCGCCTGAATAGTAGTATAGGCTGCTTCATGATTAGCAAAATGTCCTTTTAACGCATTTTGTCGCACATCAAGCCAGCTTTGATGGTTAAAAGTCCCATCCAAATAAGAGCGATTAACAATTCGCCATACTTCATAAACTAACTTCTGTTCTGGAGTCAAAGCCGAAGCCGGCGGAACATATCCTGCAAACACCAAACCAAAAAGCAATAGCAGTAAGCATCCTAGCCGCCAAACCCGTTTGTGAATGAACCCTAATTTCAGTGCCATCTCAGACTTAAATTCCCTAAAAATTTCTGTAATGCTCAGTTGCTGATGAAATCTATCTCTCGACTATGTTACTTTTTTTATAGAAGAAGTGCATTCTTCTCATAAAGTTGCTAGTCCAAATTTATGAGCTGCCCATTCTTCCTGATCAACGATAAAATCATCTTTGGAGTCAACATAGTTAGCGTTGGCTCGTAAAGACAAGAAGACAGGAAGATTTATCAAAAATAGGGTGAGTTACACCCAAATCTACGCTCGTGGACAAGTAGAACCCCATTCTCTTGGATGAAGCGAGAAGTGAACCCTCTAACTGAGGTTAGTTGAATAGTCATGGCTGACTAAGCTTCGCATAACAAAACTTATCAACCGCAATCTATTTTTAGGACTTTAAGATTGTATGGCTAACGTCTATGACTGGTTTGAGGAACGCTTGGATCTCCAAGAAATTGCTGATGATATCACCACCAAATACGTTCCTCCCCACGTTAACATCTTCTACTGTTTAGGTGGAATTACCCTAGTATGCTTCCTGATCCAGTTCGCCACTGGATTTGCGATGACATTCTACTACAAACCCACCGTTGCCGAAGCTTTCTCCTCCGTAGAGTACATCATGAATGAAGTCAACTTCGGTTGGTTAATTCGCTCCATTCACCGCTGGTCAGCCAGCATGATGGTATTGATGATGATTCTCCACACATTCAGAGTTTACCTAACAGGTGGCTTCAAAAAGCCCCGCGAATTGACCTGGATCAGTGGTGTTATCCTTGCTGTTATCACTGTTTCTTTCGGTGTAACAGGCTACTCCCTCCCTTGGGATCAAATTGGTTACTGGGCTGTAAAAATTGTTAGTGGTGTACCAGAAGCCATTCCCGTAGTCGGTGTTCTCATCTCCGATTTACTCCGTGGTGGTTCTAGTGTTGGTCAAGCCACACTTACCCGCTACTACAGCGCCCACACCTTCGTTCTCCCTTGGTTAATTGCCGTCTTCATGTTGTTTCACTTCCTGATGATTCGCAAACAAGGTATTTCTGGACCTTTGTAATCAAAGTTATTAGCAAATAGGCAAAACTTGTGTTTCCAGATCATCGTAGTTTGTTTTAAACTAAAGAGAAAATAACTTGTAAGTTGTAGACATAAACTACTATCGGAAACTTGAGCTAGTTGTATTGTTGACAGCTTCCACCAATACTTTAACTTCACTTCAGCCGGAGAGCGCATTTAAAAATGTCAACCCAAAAAAAACCGGATCTAAGCGATCCCAAATTAAGAGCTAAACTTGCCCAAGGCATGGGTCACAACTACTATGGTGAACCCGCTTGGCCTAACGATTTACTCTATATATTCCCAGTCGTAATTATGGGTTCTTTCGCCTGTATTGTGGCTCTAGCAGTTCTAGATCCCGCTTTAATAGGTGAACCAGCCAATCCTTTCGCTACTCCTTTGGAAATTTTGCCAGAGTGGTACTTATATCCTGTATTCCAAATTCTCCGCTCACTACCTAGTAAACTATTAGGTGTGTTAGCAATGGCTGCTGTACCCTTGGGATTAACTCTCGTTCCCTTTTTGGAAAACGTGAATAAGTTCCAAAACCCCTTCCGTCGTCCCGTAGCAACAACAGTATTTCTTTTTGGTACTCTTGTTACCATCTGGTTAGGTATTGGTGCTGCAATGCCATTAGACAAATCCTTAACTTTAGGATTATTCTAAGGTAGTTACAGTTAACACTAAATCTAGTAGCGTCTGTGATTTTCATGAGTATATACAGGATAATATCTGACAAACAAATAGCCGTAATTATTTGATGGTCTAATTGTTACTGGTATTTTGAAACAGATATACTTTTGAAGATCAACAGACGCTAACTGAACTAGAATTGCGGGAAGATTATTTCACAAAAAACAGAACTACTGTTCAATTACTTTCTATTCAAGTCACGGTCAATGCTTAGCATAGTGCAGCAAGACCATCGGACGGTAAGGAGCGATCTTAAGCTCTTAAATCCAGTACAACAATGGTTTGAAGAATTCTGTCAGCAATATTTACCTAAATATGGCTGGTCAGATAGCCAAATTTATCGTCTTAACCTAGCTTTAGCAGAAGGTTTTACTAACGCAGTTCGTCATGCTCATCATGCTTTACCACCGGAAACAACTATAGAAATTCAAGTCAGTTTATGGACTGATAGGCTAGAGGTGAGAATTTGGGATTACGGAAAACCATTTAATCCCGATGTAATCACTGAGCCAGAACCGGGGACTCTACAAGTGGGTGGATATGGATGGTTTTTACTCCGCCGCTTGGCGGATAAAGTTGTATATGAACGTGATTCAGATAGTAGAAATTGCCTGTTGATTGTTAAATATTGTTTGGAAGAACGGCAAAATTAAAAATTGGTAAGCTAATCGGCATTTAAAAATCAAAAGTCAAAATGATTACAACTTGTAATTATTTTGTGATGTTTGTTATGATTCAGACAAGACTAAAAAAACCTTGTTCCCCACAAAGAAATAATATTTAAAGAAGAATTAATATTTTATTAGCCAAAAGAAATAGACATGACCTTTAAAAACTTGCAATTTAATTTTGAGAAAATCCGCCCCTGGCTAACCCTGTTAGCGATCGCCTGGTTATTAGCATCATTGGGATTGGGCTGGTTAGTTAATTCCTTGGTAATTATTTTGGGTTTATTGTTTCTTTTACCTGTAATCGCATTCTTTGGGTTTCGCTGGTGGTTACAAAAGAATTTAGTTACTAACCAGTGTCCTGTATGTGGATATGAATTAACAGGGGTAAATAACAGTCAAGTACAATGTGCTAACTGTGGTGAACAACTATTAGTTAAAAACTCTCAATTTCAACGCTTCACACCAGAAGGAACAATTGATGTGAAAGCCGTTGAAGTGCAATCCCAATCACTGGAAGATTAGGAAGTGGTTAGTTGTTAGTTGTTAGTTGTCGGTTGGAATCTAGTAGTTCGTCAAAGTTATTTTGACGGGTAATAATAGGAAAAACTTCTGTTTTCCCTCCCCTACTCCTGTCTCTTAA
>NZ_JADEWA010000453.1:0-4423 GCF_015207865.1 Dolichospermum sp. LEGE 00246 | reverse complement strand
TTATAAGAGACAGGTAGGGGGAGTGGGGGGTAGGGGAGAAATTTCTTTCTTTCTTCTTTCTTTCTGTTGACTATTCTTACAATACCAAAAAGTTAGATAATTGTTGGCATGGCCAAATCTCACAGACTTGATAAAATCGCTGCTTATTTACGCCCCTATTGGCGCGAAACCGTCTTCGGTATTATTGCTTTATTAGTTGTCAATGGGCTGGGTGTATATATTCCTTTGTTAATTCGTTCAGGGGTAGATACTCTATCTCGGAGTTTTAGTTTTTCCCAAATCATCCATTATGTAATTCTCATCGCCCTACTTAGTTCCGCTATGTGGATGATGCGAATGGCTTCTCGCATTTGGATATTTGGCGTGGGAAGACAGGTGGAATTTGACCTGAAACAGCGAATTTTTCAACACTTATTGCAATTAGAACCTGCTTATTTTACGGTTAATACTCCTGGGGATTTAATTAGTCGCGCCACCAATGATGTAGATAATATTAGACGGTTGTTAGGTTTTGCTGTATTGAGTTTGGCAAATACTTTATTCGCATATACCCTAACATTGCCCGTCATGTTGTCTCTGAATGTGGAACTGACACTGGCATCATTAGCAGTGTACCCGTTCATGTTTTTGATGGTGCATTTTTTTAGCGATCGCTTGCGTAACGAACAAACCGCCGTCCAGGAAGAACTTGCAGAAATTAGTGAACTGGTGCGGGAAGATATGAGCGGTATAGCACTGATTAAAATTTACGCCCAAGAAAACAATGAGCGTCAAGCATTTAACCGGAAAAATGAGCAGCTATTAACCGCTAATCTCAAACTAGCTAAAACTCGCAACACCCTATTTCCGCTGATTGGTGGATTAGCAAGTTTAAGTTCTTTGATGATTATTTGGTTAGGTACAGCCAGAATATCCTCTGGAACTCTTGCAATTGGTGATTTTCTGGCTTTGCTAATTTATGTAGAGCGATTAATTTTCCCTACCGCTTTATTAGGATTCACTATTACTGCTTACCAACGGGGTGAAGTGAGTATTGATCGCTTGGAAACTATTCTCAGCGTGACTCCGAAAATTCAAGACACACCAGACGCTATCCATGTAGAACCCAGCCAACTCAAAGGGGAATTGACAGCAGTAAACTTTAGTTATACTTACCCCGGTGTAAATACCCCAGTTTTAGAACATCTGAATTTTCAGATCGCACCAGGGGAAGTAGTAGCTATTGTTGGTCCGGTTGGTTCAGGAAAATCAACCTTAGCGAATGCTGTCCCCAGATTATTGGATATTCAGCCAGGACAGTTGTTTTTAGATGGGTTGGATATTACAAAAATAGCTGTGAGTGATTTACGTGGTGCGATCGCCTACGTACCACAAGATAGCTTTTTATTCAGTACCACCATCAAAAATAATATCCGTTATGGTGATCCTGTCTCCGCCGAAGAAGACGTAGTTTACGCCGCCAAAATGGCGCAAATTGACGCAGAAATTCAGAATTTCCCCCAACAGTATGAAACATTAGTGGGTGAGCGAGGAATTACCCTTTCTGGTGGACAAAGACAACGCACAGCTTTAGCCAGAGCAATGTTAATTGATGCCCCCATCTTGCTGTTAGATGATGCCCTATCCAGTGTAGACAATCAAACCGCTACACAAATCCTCACAAATCTGGCTACAGGGACAAAAAGAAAAACCGTAATTTTTATTACTCACCAACTTTCTGCTGCTGCCACATCTGACCGAATTTTGGTCATGGAACAGGGGAAAATCGTTCAAACGGGTCGTCACTCAGAACTGGTAGAACAGCCTGGACTTTATCAAAATTTGTGGAATCAACATCAAGTAGAAGAACTATTACATTGAGCCAAAATGGATTAATTTTTGTAATAATTAGCAGTAGTATTAATCACCAACCAGCATAATCTAAAGATGTTTAAAAATTCACAGTTAGTAGCTTCTGAGTCCAGTAACTTATTAACATCTAAACAGCAGCGTCTTTTAGGAGCTATCGCTATTTTAGTCGTCATTAGTTTACTGACCTCAGCCGGTGGATCACCCATTGAACATAATGTTTCCAGCACATGGGAAGGTTTTATTTGGGGCATAGCCGATCCGGTGATTAGTTTAGACCGTTTTGCAGGGATTGTAGCATTAGGTTTATTTTCCGCTAGATTTACCCGTGGTAATTGGCTAAATATCACTTTTGTTATTGCTGCTATCTGTGGACAATTGATTAATTTATCTCCAGTGATCTTACCTGCGTCAGGAATAGCTATTGCTATTTGTACCATTGCATTAGGAGTAATGTTAGTTACACCAATTCCTATTCATTGGTTAGCAATAGCTTTATTAAGTGCTACTGCTGGGATATTTCAAGGTTACTCCGATGCTACATCCATCATCGGTGCAGAAACATTAACTATGATTATCTTTGTAATTAGTGTTGCCTTCACTCAAACAGTAATTATCATGAGTGCCAGAAAAATAGGTGTAAATTTTGGCATCAATGAAATTAATCAAATCTTACCTAAAATCATCCGTTTTGCTGGTTTAGTATTCTGTGCAATTGGTATCGTATTTTTGGGCTACTCAATAATTTAACGTAGGAATTAGGGAATAGGTATTGGGATTAGCACCGCTTGGCGGAAGTTAAAGGTCAAAACTAAGAGGAACGATGACAAGTTACTTTATTTATTAATAATGCTGATTATGAAACTATTGAATGAATATTTAGGAATATTACTGTGATGATTTTTTCTCAAGATTGGAGCAGGCCAGAAATGATTGCAACTGGAATAGAAACAAGAATCAGTCGCTTAGAATCTATTGTTGAACAGATTGGAGACGCTGTACTCTCGACAACTGAGACAATTGAACGTCTTGCTCACAGAGTTGATGCTCTGAGTCTACAAATAGAAGCCCAAGGAAAACAAGTACAGCAGCAAGGTTATCAGATTTTTGCTTTATGTGACGCTGTGCAAAGTTTGGCTGACTCGCAGAAGGATTCTATGGAACAAATCACTCAATTGTCACAAACCTTGGATGGACTTGTATCCTTATTGCAAAATGAATAATGATGGAAGGAGTTCAGGAGTCAAGCTAACGCCACGCTACGCTATCAGGAGTTCAGGAAGAAGGAAGAAGGAAGCCTTAATTACCTTAAACCCTTAACTTTGTCACTGCGATTTTTCCAGAAAAACATATATCAACATCACTATTAGGAGTCCGTTCTCGTTTACCATATTCTCCTGTATAGTAAAAATCATCACCTTCCATTCGGTAATTAACAGGTAAAGGTTTCGTACAAGGTTGACAAAATACCACTTCTGGATCTGCTTGTTGCGGTAACAGGTGCGGTAGATTGACATTCCAAAAACATCCAGGTTCTAGAGGAAGTTCCATCAAATCCTTTAATAATGCAGATGTCCATTTAACAGCCGTATCCCAATCATAATCACGTTTACCTTGACGATATTGAGAAACAGCAATTCCGGGAATCCCGTGCATAGCAGCCTCTCTGACAGCAGCCACAGTCCCAGAAATATACGCATCAACGCCTAAATTTCCACCAGCATTAATACCAGAAATCACATACTTGATATTTGGTGCAATATGTGAAATGGCAACTCGGATACAATCAGCAGGAGTGCCGGCGATCGCATATTCAAAATCAGAACGCCGTTGCAGATTAATCGGTTGATGGGTAGTAACTTGATGTCCACAGCCTGATTGATGAGATTGAGGTGCAGCAATAATTACTGATTTATCATTTACTGCTTTCAATAAAGCTGCAATACCCGGAGCATCAATACCGTCGTCATTGGTGATAATTATCGTCATACTATGTTTTTTTAATACTTATTATATCTGTTTAGTTTGGTAATTACTAGAATTCTTCTTGGTGATTTTTCTGGTATAGTCTACAAGCTAAAGCATAAAGTTGAGTAAAGTCGCTTCATTAACCTGCTTCTAAAATTGCACCCGAATTTTATGTGCTAATTATGAGCGTTAACCCCGGTTTCGGTGGTCAAAGCTTCATTCCTAGCGTAGTTCCTAAAATCCGCAAGTTACGTCAAATGTGTGATGAACGCGGTTTAGATCCTTGGATTGAAGTTGATGGGGGACTCAAAGCTAATAATACTTGGCAAGTTTTGGAAGCTGGTGCGAATGCTATTGTAGCGGGTTCGGCTGTGTTCAATGCTCCTGATTATGCTGAGGCGATTACCAATATCCGTAACAGTAAGCGTCCTAGTCCAGAATTAGCTGCTGTTTAATTTAATACTTGTGATTAAGTAAGACTCAGATCCCCGACTTCTTTGAGAAGTCGGGGATCTATTTTTAAAGAATTGCAAAAAATGAGCTATTTGAGTTAATTAATGAAATAATAAAATTGTTCAAACTTCCATAGTTTAAGATAGATGTCTCT
>NZ_JADEWA010000452.1:0-4436 GCF_015207865.1 Dolichospermum sp. LEGE 00246 | reverse complement strand
ATTCTAAAGTTTGAGATAATGAAAGATCAGTAATTCTTAATCTATATAAGGAGTTAATAATTTGATGCTTGCAATTTTTACCAATCCAAGATAGGGCGACAAATAAGGTTTTATGAAACAATTAGTTGCATATAGGTTGAAATTCCCAAAAAATAAGTTTAACCTAAATTATTAAATCAGGGAAGTTTAGACCGTGAATTTAAAGCGGTCTTTGAGCATTAAATTAGTCAATTAAACTTTATTGCATTATTTGGCTTCTGCAATATTGGAATTACAAAACTACAAGGAATTGCTGGCATGAGACTATCTGAATTAGATCCACTCATCCCGCTGAATGAGTTACGAGAAGACCTCCTCAAATTACCAAAAGGTTACTCATTTCATGAAGATGAATTAGTAGATTTTCTATCACGGAGAAGATGGCCTGAAAGCAATCGTCGAATTGATAGAACAACATTTTGGCGGTGGCGTAATGACAACGCTATTGAGCATCAAAAAATATTCAGTCGTTTGGATCTTCTCAAACTTTGTCAAATTTGTGATCACTATCGAGTAGACGGAACACGGAGTGAATACTTGGCAATTATGCGGAAGAAAAAAGAAAAAGAGGTTGTGCTGAATAAATAAACTTTTGATATTGGTAATTGGTAATTGTCAGTAACTGATTACCCATTACCTATCAAAATTTTAGCATTTAAATATTTTGTGTAACTGGTAATTAATCAACTCAGCAAATAATTCTTGATCAATAGTATTTTTTTGGATATTGGATCATATATAAGGTTGTCAAGAGATGTTATCAAGGATAGGGACTTTTCTGGTTCTTATTGAGAATCAGAAATACTGTCATATTTCCTAATTTAAAAGACAAAATCATGGTACACAAAGAAAAGCACTCATTAATAAAACCTGTGAGTTTGTGGCCGATAATGTTAGCAAGTTCTGGAGTTATAGCTACTAGTCTAATATCTCTCTATAGCCTTTCATATTTTCAGAAACATTCTAAATCAACTTCTACAATATCTCCTATTATCCCTATTTCTGCACCTACCATTACTGCTGTTGCTGCTTTAGGACGGTTAGAACCCCAAGGAGAAGTAATTCGTCTTTCCGCACCCAATTCTCAGACAGGGATAAGAGTTAATCAACTTTTGGTGAAAAAAGGAGACAAAATTCGTCAAGGACAAGTAGTAGCAATTCTTGATAGTTATATTCCTAATCTTGCAGCTTTAGAAAAAGCAAAACGACAAGTAGAAGTCAGTCAAGCGAATCTTCAGCAAGTAGAAGCAGGGGCGAAAAGAGGTGATATTTCGGCTCAAAAAGCCGCAATTTCCCGGTTAGAAGTGGAATTACGAGGATCAATTTCTACCCAAAAAGCCACAATTGCTCGTCTAGAAGCTGAACTAAAAAATTCAGAAACCGAAAATAACCGATATCAGAAATTATATGAAGATGGTGCTATTTCTGCTTCTGATGCAGATAATAAAAAATTACGCAGGGATACTGTGCAAGAACAACTTAATGAAGCTAATGCTAACCTGAAACGGACTGTAGAAACTTTGCAAAAACAGTTAAGTGAGTCTGAAGCTAGACTGAATAGTATTGCAGAAATTCGTCCTACAGATGTGCAACTAGCTCAAGCAAATGTAAAAAGTGCGATCGCATCTGTTCAACAAGCTCAAGCGGAGTTAGATCTAAGTTATATTCGTTCACCTATTAATGGTCAAGTCCTAAAAATTAATGCTTGGCCAGGAGAAATAATTGCCAATAAAGGGATATTAGAACTAGGACAAACTCAACAAATGTATGTAGTTGCAGAAGTTTACGAAACTGACATTAAAAAAGTTCGTTTAGGTCAATCAGCAACTATCACGGGTGACGCTTTCGCAGGAAAATTACAAGGGACAGTTACAGATATTGGTTTACAAGTTGGCAGACAAAATATCTTTAACACTAATCCTGGTTCAGATACAGATAATAAAATAGTTGATGTAAAAATTCGCATTGATAAATTAGCAGATAATCAACGAGTTTCTAATTTAACTAATTTACAAGTCCAGGCACTTATTCAGATATAAGCCTGAACTGTAAGTTGTCTAATTAATTTGATGGGGATGATGACTAATGGGTATTTTGAAATCCTATGATGAGATAGGAAAGAGGAGAAAATATGATTTTAAATATACCTTTAGCTTGGCTACAATTAGCAAAGCAAAAAGTACGCTTTTTTGTAGCATTAGCGGGTATTGCTTTTATTTCTGTTTTAATGTTTATGCAAATTGGGTTTCAAGATGCTCTTTATGCCAGTGCGACTCAAGTACATAAACATCTTCGAGGTGATTTGTTTTTAATTAGCTCCCAATATAAATCCTTGACTTCTACTCAAAGTTTTCCTCGCAGTCGTTTATATCAGATATTAGGTTTTAATGGGATTGAATCAGTTGAACCTTTATATGTCCAATTTGCTAAACTGAAAAATCCTCTCAATGGTCGCAAATATCCTATTTATGTCCTGGGATTTGATCCGGTTAAATCCATATTTAGATTACCTGAAATAGATCAAGATTTTCAATCACTCAAAATTCCTGATCAAGTATTTTTTGACCGAGCCGCACGTCCAGAATTTGGACCAATTGCTGAATATTTCCAGAAAAATAAACATATCAGTATGGAAATATTTAGTTATTTAGGAACAGTTGGTTACAAGGTTAAAGTTAGTGGTTTATTTACCCTTGGTCCCTCTTTTGGTGTGGATGGTAATTTAATAGTCAGTTCTTCTACTTTTTTGAAAATATTTCCAGAACGCAGAGCAAATGAACTAGATATAGGCTCAATTAATCTGCAACCTCATGTTAACCCAAAAACAATTTTAGCAACCTTATCTGCTAATTTACCTGATGATGTCACAGTGATGACTCGCCAAGAATTTATTGATTTTGAAAAAAACTATTGGACATTAAGAACACCGATTGGATTTGTGTTTAATTTGATGGTAACGATGGGTTTTGTTGTTGGTGTCATTGTTGTTTATCAAATCCTTTATAGTAATATATCAAGCCATTTTGTCCAATTTGCTACACTCAAGGCCATGGGATTTAGAAATAAATATCTTTTGAATGTTGTTTTTCAGCAAGCTATAATTTTAGCTGTCTTGGGTTATATTCCCGGTTTTGCTATCTCTCTAGGACTATATGATATTGCCAAAGATGCAACTAAATTACCAATTGTGATGGATATAAATAAGGGTTTATTAGTATTTACGTCTGTGATTATTATGTGCTTAACTTCTGGTTTCTTTTCTACTAATAAATTACGTAAGGTAGATCCAGCAGAAATTTTTAATTAACCACCTAAGAGGATGTTTGAAAAGTTTTTAAGTTTTTTACCGTTCACCCACTTATGCGATATTCACATTCTGCTAATATTTTACAAATCACAAATCTTAATCATTACTTTGGTAGTAGTAAATTACGAACTCAAACTTTATTTGATATTAATTTGACGATCAAATCTGGAGAAATTGTCATTATGACTGGACCTTCTGGTTCAGGAAAAACTACTCTATTAACATTAATCGGTGGTTTGCGTTCTGTTCAAGAGGGAAGTTTAAAATTTAGTGGACAAGAATTATTAAATGCTAGTAATGAAGAATTAGTTCAAATACGTAGGCAAATTGGTTATATTTTTCAAGCTCATAATTTACTAGATTTCTTAACTGCTATGCAAAATGTACAAATGTCTTTAGAATTGCAATCTAATATTTCTCAATGGGAATCTTATATTCAGTCTGAAGCAATACTTAATGCTGTGAAATTGGGAGATAGAATTAATTATTATCCCTCTGATCTTTCTGGGGGACAGAAGCAACGAGTGGCGATCGCTCGCGCTTTAGTGAGTCATCCTAAGTTAGTATTAGCCGATGAACCTACGGCTGCTTTAGATAGTAAATCAGGACGAGATGTGGTTAATTTAATGCAGCAATTAGCAAAAGAACAAGATTGCTCAATTTTAATTGTTACCCATGATAACCGCATTTTAGACATTGCTGATAGAATTATCAACATGGAGGACGGTTATTTAATTCAAGATGAAGTTTAGGGTGATCTCCTAGATTTGTACTTAACCAAATTTACTAAGAGAACTCCACAAAAAAAATGATCCAATTTTGTGGGATGGGCATCCTTGCCCGTCCTTGATGATTAGCGGGCAATTCGTCCAATTCGTCCCGCACCACAAGAAATTTTGGGATATTTTTTTGATTGGAAGTCTCTAATAAACCTGTGCTGCATGAGTTGTCATTGCGAGTGAAAGGAAGCAATCTCTTGACAACCGATAAACCACCTAACGAAAAAATCTCTCAAACCCTTATTCCTCTGTGTCCTCTGCGCCTCCGTGGTTCGTTAATCAGGATAATTTATTTCTTGGAAGTCCCTAAA
>NZ_JADEWA010000451.1:0-4460 GCF_015207865.1 Dolichospermum sp. LEGE 00246 | reverse complement strand
TTGTATAAGAGACAGCCCCTCTCCAAACCTCTCCCCGACGCGGGGAGAGGCTTTGAAACCCCCATTCCCTTGTAGGGAAGGGGGGAAGGGGGTTAGGTTTCTAGAGATTATCGGTTTCATCTAATACTTTTCAAACGACCTCTAAGCCGTCAGGAGATTGAAGCGATGTTTTTAGTTAGTGATATTAAGCAAACTAGGGTATATCAAGAAGCAAAGCAGGAAGAAGCAACAAACTTATTGGTGCGTATATTATCCAAGCAATTTGGGAAATTGAGTGGTAACTACATCGAAACTATCAGCAACCTCACAATAGAACAACTAGAAGACCTGGGAGAAGCATTATTAGACTTTATAGACATTACCGACCTGGAAGAATGGTTAAAATCTCATAAATAATCTATGATTCTGTACACAAACACTAAGCTGTTGTGCATTTAGTTTGTATAAGAGACTTCCAAGAAATAAATTATCCTAAGAAACGAACCACAGAGGCACAGAGTACACAGAGAGAGAATTTTTGCATCAGTTTTGGGACATTTTTTATTTGGAAGTCTCTAATTCTAGCGGGCAAGATGCCCGCACTACAAAGTTCAAGTAAATTATGGTTATCAAATTTAGCTGCGTAACAGCTTAGTGTCCCGTAGGGATACATTGCAAGAGTCAGATTCCCGACTTCTCTAAGAAGTCGGGGATCTTGTTTTTCATAACTAAACCACCCTACCCTACGGTTTTCAGATAAAATTAGGTTTAAAGATTCATGTAGGTATCTATCCCACCAACTTCAAACTCACAGGCTCTAGAAACCACATCTGGAGGTAACTTATCAAAACTAATTAATGGTAAATAATCAGGATTATCTATAAGTTCCTGCGCTAATAAATAACCAGCAATTGTCCAAGTTTGATATTTCCTCGCTTGTTTACCAATTAATCTGCCTTTTTTACCATCATAATATTCTGGCCATTCATCTTCCGATAATCTGACTTTAGCAATTTCAAGAGCTTTTTCTGCCAACTGTGGTTTTTTGGTTTTCACCGCTGCTGCTGCTAACATCCACATTAAGACAGGCCAGCTACCAGCATTATGATATGACCAAGGTATATTTTTGGGGTCACATCCTGTGACGACTCGATATTCTTCACCTTGTAAAGCGGGATAACAGATTTTAACGGGCATATCTCCGACTAAATCATCCCATCGTTTTTCAATCAAATTCATAATTGCTTGGGACTGTTCTTCTGTAGAAAGATCAGAAATTACAGCCATCAAATTTCCGAGGGTGAAGAACCGAGTATCCATTTGTGATGGTCCGACATTTCCGGCAAAATAACCACCTTTTTTTGGTAGCCATTTATCTAACTCATAATAAGGTAAGGAATCGGCATAAATATTGAAGAGATTAACCGCCGTTTTTCCGTATTCCTCACCCTTAAAGCGATAAATTGCATTCAGACGATTAATATCTATCCAGTAATGCTGACGAATATGCCCACATAATAAAGGTAAGCGGTTATCAATTGCTTCTACAATATCCTCATTATCTTTACAAATTAGCAGTTCTCTGGCTGCACGTAAAGCGGCAAAAAATAGAACTTGAATTTCTAAAGGATGTCCATAAATTCCCATGCGTCTGTCTATCATACAAGCGCCATCAGGAACTAATAGCGTCGGGTACATATCAAACCGATTAGCTAAACAGATGTCCATAATTAACCTAATTCCTGTTTGGAATTCTGGTTGATAAGCCAGGGAATTATCTTGAGTAGCAACTACATAAGCACGTAATAAAATTAACCACCATAAACAAGAATCTACAGGTGTGACTCTGGCGATCGCGTGTTCACCAAAATCAGCTTCTAAAAACTCTTCCCCATTGGCAGAAACGACTTTAAAACTAGCTGGAATTAATCCTCTACCGGGTTTATAGGCATCTAATGCCTTTTCTTTCGGCTGTAACTTTAATGTTTGTTCTAGGAAATTCTTGACAATATCTGTTCTGCCTTTAATCAAAAAAATTAACGCCGAGGAAACAAAATCCCGGATAAAACATTGGTCATAATTTAATGCTTCGACGGATGAATCATAAGCCGCTACAGTACCAACGGGCTGACCTTTGTAGTAGAGAATTGAATTCTCTAATGCAAGCCAAGCTTCATTTTCTATATTTTTACTTGTCTCTAACTTATTTAGTTGCATTACCAGACTAACTCCATTTAGATAGTATACTTGTTGGGAATAGATGCACCTTTAATTATTTTTCATGTTATTTTCATCATAACTTTGAAATAGCAAATATCAATTCATTCAAAATACTAAATATGAGTCAATACCAAAATTAAACTCAATACCTTTGACAAACTGAAAAAAGCCTTGATTCGTAGGTGGCGTTGAGAGCCATAATCCAATAAATGCGTTGGGTTATACTGTCACTTAACCCAATTTATAAGAAATGGCAAAGGTATTGTAAACTGCATCATATTTAACAGTTTTTTGAATTTCTAGAAACGTGGATTCTTCTGTATGTAGAACCACTTAAATGTAGTATATCTACCTAATTAACAATTGGCTATTGCGATGACAAAATAAATTATTCCCCTACAACTTAACAAGTTATAACGTTTTTTCAGAATATGCAATATCAACAGCTAAGAGGTTGTTTGAAAACTTTTTCGTGTGGGATCTGACACCCGCAGATCCCCCTAAATCCCCCGTAAAAAGGGGGACTTTGAGGAATTTAGCCCCCCTTTGTAAGGGGGGTTGGGGGGATCTCGATTAATTCTGATACTTTTCAAACATCCTCTAAGGGATCACCAAAAAATAAATTACCCAATTTTGTGGGATGGGCATCCTGCCTGTCCTTGGTAATTAGCGGGCAATTCGTCCCGCACCACAAGAAACTTTTGGGGATTTTTTTTAATTGGAAGTCCCTAAAAAAAATTGGGGGGGATTAATACTGATCAATAGATATATATTTTACCAGCCCTTCCTAAGTTGCAACTTTTGATATCCTTGATTAAGTACACAGGCAAAATTAATTATATAAGTAGGTTGGTGTTGAAAATTGTCGTTATGGCAAGGCAAAAGGCAAGAGGCAAGAGTGAAGAGGGTTTGGGCGATTATACGTTGCTTTACACAGTTTGGTTTTATTGTGTTCACCTACTTACTCTAATAAAGTTAAGATTCTAGTATCTGTGAATGAAAATTTTTTAAGCTTTATAGTCAGCGGCAACGGTAAACACACTATGCATGATGTCCTAGATTCCCACGCAGTCCTAGAAGTGTTGCGACCAGTAGAAGATCCAGAACTTCGCAAAAGCCTGGTAGAGTTAAATATGATTCGCAACGTCAAAATTGACGGTGGCAAGGTTAGTTTCACTTTGGTGTTAACCACTCCGGCTTGTCCTTTACGGGAGTTTATTGTCGAAGATTGTCAAAAAGCTGTTAAAAAGCTCCCTGGTGTTACAGATGTGAGTATAGAAGTAACAGCGGAAACACCCCAGCAGAAAAGCTTACCAGACCGCAACGGTGTACCTGGGATAAAAAATATTATTGCTGTTTCTAGCGGTAAAGGTGGCGTTGGTAAGAGTACAGTGGCTGTAAATATTGCCGTTGCTTTAGCGCAAACTGGCGCTAAGGTTGGTTTATTAGATGCAGATATTTATGGGCCTAATGATCCTACCATGTTGGGTTTGAGCGATGCTAAAATTAATGTCCGGTCTACAGAGGCAGGGGACATTCTCGAACCAGCTTTTAATCATGGTGTCAAGCTTGTTTCCATGGGCTTTTTGATTGATCGAGATCAGCCAGTAATTTGGCGCGGTCCGATGCTCAATGGTGTGATTCGTCAGTTTCTTTATCAAGTGGAATGGGGAGAACTGGATTATTTAATTGTGGATATGCCCCCAGGGACTGGTGATGCTCAATTAACTTTAGCCCAATCTGTACCAATGGCAGGGGCAGTGATTGTGACTACACCACAAACGGTAGCTTTGTTGGATTCCCGGAAGGGGTTGCGGATGTTCCAGCAGTTAAATGTTCCAGTTTTGGGAATTGTGGAAAATATGAGCTATTTTATTCCCCCAGATCAACCGGATAAGCAATATGACATTTTTGGTTCTGGTGGTGGTTCAAAAACAGCCGCAGAATTAGGAGTTCCTCTGTTAGGATGTGTACCATTAGAAATTTCTACCAGAATTGGGGGTGATAGTGGTGTGCCGATAGTTATTGGTGAACCTAATTCAGCGGCTGCTAAAGCATTGAAGGCGATCGCTCTCACTGTAGCAGGTAAAGTTTCAGTTAATGCTTTGACATAAGTAAAAAAGGAGTCACCGAGTCAGGAGTCACCGAGTCAGGAGTCAGGAGTTCAGAAGAAGAAAGAAGAAAGAAGAAAGAAGAAAGAAGAAAGAAGAAAGAAGAAAGAAGAAAGAAGAAAGAAGAAAATTTCTCCCCAACCCCCCCAC
>NZ_JADEWA010000450.1:0-4465 GCF_015207865.1 Dolichospermum sp. LEGE 00246 | reverse complement strand
CCCCCAACCCCCTCCAGTATCAAAAGCTTATCCTTTTCTTCCCCCCGCTGCGGGGGGATTTAGGGGGGTGCGATGAGGGGGCTAGGATGTGCCTTATATGACTGGAAATCGCTGTAAATGAGAGAATTAAAAGTTTTAAACCCACATAGGGTGCAAGAAAAATAACCCAATCCCCAATCTAAAAGGAAGAACCAGGTTGTTCTAAAAATTCCTCTTCTTCTGGGGTAGAAATCCGCCCTAAAATGGCATTACGATGGGGAAAGCGACCAAATCGAGCAATTATTTCCTTGTGTCGAAAAGCCGATTCAATCGCTTTTGCACTGTAGGGATCATGACTAAGTTGTTGAAATAGCTTAATACACTTCCGTTGATCAATAGGGTTTTCACTATGTTCAAAGGGTAAATATATAAACCAGCGCTGCACAGCTAATAATCGTCTATCATAGCCTTTGTTTGTGGCGTGTTGCGCTAATGATAGTGCTTCCCAGTCAGTTGCAAAGGCTTGTGGGGTATCACGAAACATATTTCGGGGAAATTGATCTAGCAACAGAATTAAAGCTAGACAGGTTTCTGGTGAATTCATCCAATCATGTAAAGATCCTGCTACCGCCTTTTGGTAGTCTTCCAAAAAAAAGTCGCAGACCTTAGCATCGAAATCTGACGATTTTTCAAACCAAAATGGTTGAATCTTCCCGTAATTTGGGTCATTTGGATGACCAAACCAAAAATCCAAAATAGTTTTTGCCTGTGACATTGCTATTATTGATGATTACAAAGCACCTGTCGCATTTTACATAGATTTGCTGGTAACTCCAAATTCATTGCTTGTTCAATAAAAATTGAGGGGATGGGAATGTTGGGGGTGGCTTGTACGGTATAAGCTAATAAAGTGCCATTACCCATATCTTTGAGTTCTAAACTGGCATGAAAATCTGCAAATGAGCCTCTTTCCATGCGAAACTGGACTTGCTGCCCTAATACCTCCACCACGCTCAAATAAATTTCTACTTGAGCCGTGAAAAATAAAAAGGCTTTTTGTGCGGCTTGATAGAGACGTTTGACATCACCTTTAGATATGACTTCACTTTTGGTGATATCGGGAAAATATTGTACCCAACGGGGGTAATCTGTAATTTGTTGCCAGACATGGGATCTCATTAGGGGTACATACATACAAGCGGTAACAGCACCACCCCAGTTAGTATGGGATCTTGTTTGTACTAATACTTCCCCCTGAATCAGCAGTCTTTGCTGATCTTGATTCCAGAGGCTATCTGGTAATGGTAACATGGCGTAAGCGATATTTTTAAGATTTGAGTTTGACATATATAATGCAGATATAGTGATTTTGGTAACGTTTTAACTGATTAACCTTGATAATTTAATTGAGTTTAACTTGCTCAATTCTAATTACAGTCGAATTCATAGAGTTTTCGCAATGAGTCTAAAGTTTATGTTCACTTATGGAAGCATCATTTTTATATCCAACGCAAATTGGAGTTAACAGGAAAACACCGTGAGTCAATCTTCTTTAAATGGCAAATTAATCCAAGGTTTTGGGATTCTCTTGGGGATGAGCGTATCCTTGTTCGTACTGAGAGGATTGGGTATTATCACTTTCCTTCCTGGTGGTGTAATTACTCTACTGTTCTTTGGGGCTATAGCTTTGGCAATCTTCAGTTATTGCTCAAGGAGATGGTGGCGTTTTTAGATTTACCACCAATAATTATTACATCAAAAAAACTGACAAGTCATTGATCAGAGGTAAAAAAGATGCAAAAGTATATATGTACGGTTTGTGGCTATATCTATGACCCAGAAATAGGTGATCCTGATGGTGATATAGCGCCAGGAACGGCTTTTGGAAATATTCCCGATGATTGGGTGTGTCCAGTTTGTGGTGCAGCAAAATCGGACTTTGAGTTATATGAAGAGTAATATGGACATAGGATAGATCCCCGACTTCTCGAAGAAGTCGGGGATCTGAAATCTGAAGTCTGAAATCTGAAATATTAAAAAATTTTTGAAGTTGTTACCTTTGCAAATTGTAGTTATTGGTGGTGGGGCTGCGGGATTCTTTGGTGCGATCGCTTGTGCTGAAGCTAATCCCCAAGCCCAGGTTACTTTAATTGAAGCGAGTCGTCAACCTTTGGCGAAAGTGCTGATTTCCGGTGGAGGGCGTTGTAACGTTACTCATGCTTGTTTTGAACCAAAAATTTTAGTCCAGAATTACCCTAGAGGTGGTAAGGCTTTATTAGGTGCTTTTACCCGCTTTCAACCTTTAGATACCATAGCTTGGTTTGCGGCGCATGGGGTGAATGTGAAAACGGAAGCTGACGGAAGGATGTTCCCGATTACAGACCGTTCGGAAACCATTGCTGAATGTTTGATTAAGGCGGTTTTTGATGCCAACATAGAACTTTGTATTGGTACACCTGTTACGGCTGTCACCCGCAAAGATACAGGTTTTGAAATTCTCCTCAAGTCGGGAGAAACTAAAGAGTGTCATCGCTTACTATTGGCTACAGGTAGCAGTTTAGCTGGTTATAAAATTGCTAGGGAATTAGGTCATGAGATCCAAACTCCTGTACCTTCCTTGTTCACCTTTAACGTTGCGGATGCTAAACTGCGGGAATTAGCGGGAATTAGCATTAGTTCTGTAAATCTGCGCTTACCAGGTACAGGGAAAACCCCATTACAACAAACAGGTCCATTATTAATTACCCATTGGGGTATAAGTGGTCCAGCAGTGTTGAAACTTTCGGCTTGGGGTGCAAGAATTCTTAATGAAAATCGCTATCAACACAAATTACTGATTAATTGGTTGCCAGATTTATCACAAGAAGAAGTGAGACAAAAACTTTTAACCGTCAAAGCTGAATGGGGACAAAAAGCGATCGCCTTACATCGTGGTGTAGACTTACCACATCGGCTTTGGCAATATATTATCAATCGTATCCATCTTCCCACAGAAGAACGTTGGGCAACCATATCCAACAAAACCTTAAATCAACTAGTCCAAGAAATCTCCCAAGGAGAATACCTAATCACAGGTAAAGGTGCATTTAAAGAAGAATTTGTCACCTGTGGAGGAGTGAACCTCAAAGAAGTCAACTTCAAAACAATGGAAAGTAAAATAGTCCCCGGCTTGCATTTTGCCGGTGAGATATTAGATATTGATGGTGTCACAGGTGGCTTTAACTTCCAAAGTGCTTGGACAACAGCCTACTTAGCCGGTCAGTCCATGACAAAAGCAACAGGAAATTAATTTCTTCCTTTGCGCCTTTGCGCCTTTGCGTGAGACAAAAATCTATAAATCGTTTTAGTAAATCAGTATGAAATTTAGTGAAATTCTCAATCAACTTGGTGATTATATTACCGAAAGTAGCCCTAACATTGATTTAGAAATTACTGGAGTTGCAGCCATAGATGAAGCAATATCGGGGACTCTCAGCTATGTAGAAGGAGCTAAATTTTCCGCATTGCTCAATTCTACTGGTGCGAGCGCTGTAATTTTGCCCCCAGATGAAAAATTGCAGAATCAAGCCGGAGAAAAGGGTCTAGCTTGGTTATCAACAACTCAACCCAGACTGGTATTTGCGAAAGCGATCGCCCTATTTTATCAACCTTACCGTCCTACTCCCGAAATTCATCCTAGTGCCGTGATTCACCCCAGCGCCAAAATTGGTGATGATGTGTATATTGGCGCTCATGTTGTTATTTCTCATGATGTAGAAATTGGCAATCATGCCATTATTCATCCTAATGTCGTTATTTATCCAGAAGTAAAAATAGGCGATCGCATCACCCTACACGCTAACTGTACCATCCACGAACGCACCCAAATCGGTGCAGATTGCGTTATTCATAGCGGTGCTGTGATTGGTGCAGAAGGCTTTGGCTTTGTCCCTATTCGGACAGGTTGGTTGAAAATGGAACAATCGGGTTACACCGTTTTAGAAGATGGAGTAGAAGTAGGTTGTAACACAGCCATAGACCGTCCCGCAGTCGGAGAAACAAGAATTGGTAAAAATACCAAAATTGATAACTTAGTGCAGATAGGGCATGGCAGTCAAATAGGCTCTGGTTGCGCCATAGCAGGTCAAACAGGCATGGCTGGAGGCGTAAAGATTGGAAATCGAGTAATTTTAGCTGGACAAGTGGGAATTGCCAATCAGGCTAAAATTGGAGATGGGGCAATGGCTTCCGCTCAAACTGGTATTCTCAAGGATGTTGCACCGGGAGAAATTGTCTCAGGTAGTCCAGCCATACCACACAAACTCTACCTCAGAGCATCAGCAATTTATAGCCGCTTGCCAGAAATTTATCAAAATCTCAAAAAATTACAAAAGAGGGGGTAGGGGGAGTTGGGGCTGTCTCTTATACACGTCTGACGCTGCCGACGACCTAGACCGTGTAGATCTTGGTGGTGGTCGTTACGTTGTAAAAAAAAAAAACAAATAAA
>NZ_JADEWA010000449.1:0-4489 GCF_015207865.1 Dolichospermum sp. LEGE 00246 | reverse complement strand
TATTAAAACTACCATTAGATAGAGATAAGAAAATAACATATCAGGTAAATATGATAGATACCCTAATAACTTAGTTTAAGTAATACTAATTTTATATGAAACCGCACAAAATTATGAAATCCATTAATTCATCGATCTTTATCTGCGTTCATCTGCGTTCATCTGCGGTCAATAATTCTTGAATTCTTATTTTGAAAAAATGATTTTTACTAAATTTAGTAAATTAAGGAGATTAAATCATGTCCAATATTGTAAAAATATCCCAAGAAGATATTATTTATCATCTAAAAATATCTTGTCAAATTCCTAGTTTATTAGAAGCGATCGCCACCAGAAAAATCATCACAGAAACTGCCCAAAAAGAAGGCATTACCATCGAAATAGCAGAATTACAACAAACCGCAGATAGTTTACGATTAGTTAACAACCTGATTAAAGCAGAAGACACCTGGGAATGGTTACAAAAACATCATCTTACCTTAGATAACTTTGAAGAAATCGCAAACATTAATCTCCTATCGGCAAAATTAGCTCATCATTTATTTGCCGAGAAAGTTGAACCATTCTTTTATGCTCACCAACTTGATTATAGCGGAGTAGTCACCTATGAAGTCATATTAGATGATGAAGATTTAGCTTTAGAAATATTTTATGCCCTCCAAGAAGGAGAAATTAGTTTTCAAGAAGTAGCTCGTCAATATATCGAAAATCCCGAAATTCGTCGCGCTGGAGGATATCAAGGTATCCGCAAACGTAGTGATTTTAGACCAGAAATTGCTGCCGCAGTTTTTGCAGCTAATCCCCCAGAAATTATTAAACCAGTCGTTACACCCAAAGGAGTCCATATCATTATAGTTGAAGAAATCATTGCCCCCGAATTGAATGAACAAATGCGCGTAGCTATTCTCGGAGATTTATTTACTAATTGGTTAAGAGAGCAAATTAATAAATTAGAAATTGTCGCCACATTAGGAGATCAAATAAATTCTCCTCCTTCCCCAATAGAAATATTTAATGAAGCTAGTTAAAATTGCCAAGAGTTAGATCCCCGACTTCTTCAAGAAGTCGGGGATCTTGTTATTTGTTATTATTTAATTAAGGTCGTATAAATATCCTCTGAATGGGCATTAAGATAAGGATATTGTAAATTAATTTTGTGCAATGCAAACTGTTCTAAAATAGCTTTCATGCGACTTTCAGGATAATTATTACCCGTTTGCCAAGCAGTAATTAAACCATTAGCAATCATTTGACAACGATTAGTACCAAAACTTTCCTTTTCACCAAATTTATCTTCTGGTTCTTCAGCACAACTTAATCCCGGTGCCAGTGGCTTAGTAAACAACGGTACTTCTTGAGAAAAACTGTCTCGATTTTCTAAATATATCTTTTGCAGTATAGGATGAATAGTTTTATAGTGATGCTTACTGAAATAAAGCACTGCTGAATCATAACGTTTATATTCATCAGGATTATATAGAGCTTTAAAAGAGAAAGCAACTTGCATATTATTGAACTCCCTAGTCACATTATCCATCACTGATGCTGCTCCTTCTGGTGACACATTAAAGTAGATTCTGACAATATCTTGATTGTCTTGAGTTCCTAGATTAGACACTGCCATATAAAATCCATTTTGAACTAGATTTTTAGGCATTTTAATGGACACTAAGTTACCAAGAGTAGCATATTTATCAATCGGTGATAAATATAAATCACGCTCAATATGCAAAGTCAAACCATTTTTATGAACCGCCAAAGATCCATCAGGTTCTTCATTAACTACCAGCCAATTTTTACTCCAATAGCCTGTGCCTTTATTACTTGTATGTAATCGTTCATAGAAAGCTAAATCTATGCCAAATAAGCTATTATTACTTAAATTATTATCCTGGGAATCGGCATTGCTAGAGTCATGCCAAGAACCATTATAATAAGCGCTGTAGAGAAAATTACGTAATTGGATACTTAAATGTTTATTTTGAATATCCAATGGTAAATTTTGAAAGCGAGAAATAACTGATTCTGGTAATGCTAATAAGTTATATTCTGGATGCTTAATAGCATAAAATGATTCAATTTCCAGATAATTAGCAATATTTTGCAGAGACGTTTGTAATTCCTGTGGTAGTTGAAAAAGTTGACTATCTAGAGAATCTAATACTTGCATATAGGGTTTCCTTATTTAAGCAAGAGATAAATTTTTAGAGATTATTTCTGAAAATTCCATTCCTAAAATTGTGGAAATAGATGCTTGGGGACGACATAATAAACTCTTAGCAACTTGAAGAATACAGATACCTGAATTACCGAAAGTTTTCTCATATTGCAGTTTAGCTTGAATAGCTCTAATTAAGGCTAAACCGCTAAACTGCATCACTAATGGCAAGAAGTTTGGACGAACTTCTAAAATTTCTGGAAAGTTAGCTAAATAACCAGTAACTAATGCTGATAAAGAAGGTTGAATCATTGATAACGGAATAGCCGCTAAACGCAAACATTCTTCAATAGGTATAGTTTTACTAGCGATTATGCTATATAACCAAATTTGCAGATAACTAGCGATTATTGTTCCTAAATCATTGGCAGGATCTCCCCAATCACCTCTTTCCCAATCAATCAGTCTGAGAATATTTTTATTTCCAGGTAATTTCTCTTCAATTTCTGTTTCCCAATTCACAGATAAAAGAATATTATTGAGTTTAAGATCATTATGAGTTAGACAACAAGGCATAAAAGCCTGATTTAATTCTGCAATTGCTTTTCCTAAATTATCGTAACGTTGATAAAGAGCAAAAAATTTCAATCCATCAGCAGGAAGATTACCAAATATTTGTGGTGTAATTCTATCTAATCCTTTGCTCAAATTTGCACCCTCTAGAGAATTTTTAAAGAACTTTTGATAATTTTGATCTTCTATCGTTGAACGATGAACTTTTGCCAGCGTCGTACCAAGTAACTGAGCAATTTCAGGAGAAAATACCTGATCCTTGGCATAAAATTCTGCCAAATCTTGATATTCATTTAGATAGTTAAACACCATAATGGAGTTTTCTAAATCAAAATGAATTGCTTCTGATAAATATGAACGTAAGTGATTTATTTCTGGGAATTTTTGACAAAAATCATGAATTCTCCATTCTTCTTTAAATTCACCTAAAGTCTTACCATCTCGATCATGACGCTCTTGCTTAACTAAGATTTGACGTTCCTGTGGTAAACTGACTAATAAATTAAAGTTTTTAGCTGGTTTTAACTCAATTTTGCTTAATGATTCATCTTGTGGGGGACAAATTCCGCGATTAACCAAGTAGTCAAAAACGTTGGTAGAACTTATGAGAAGTGGCATAAATTTACATGAAAGATTAGTTAACAATGGGTTGGCAAATTAACAAAATATAGGCTGATTTTATAGACAATCAGGTTTAATAATTGCCATTAAATGAACTTCCTAAATAGGAAATAGAATCTATAGCATAGGCTAATAAAATGAACTCCATAGACTTAATCCCGAACTTGACTAATTCATGAAAATTACCCCTATTTCCCCCAACTATAGAAACAGACTCTATGCTACTAATTTCATGAATTAATAATTTCTCTTGGGTTGTGTTTAGATCGGAAATTGTAATTCTTGCCATTTGCTTAATACCCACTAATTACAAAATTGTCATAGCCGTAAAGTGTAAGCAAACACCAGATATTAATTGATTATTTAATCTGGTTTCGTCAGTTATTTAAGATCCTTATCCTCTGTTATTTAATGGAAATTAGGATGATAAATTCTTAAATTAACCAGATTTTTATGGGATGAATAAGTAATATAATATTGCTTATTCATCTCAGGTATTTTAATGACTATAGTGAGGATTGCTGTAGCTATTGCTGTGGCTATGGCTAAATGATTTAGCTAGAGATACAACGTTATCAATAGCAAAGCCTAACAAAATAAACTCCTGACCTTTAATACTGTAGTATACTAAATCATGAATTCCAGAACCGCTACCACCTTGAATAGAAATGGTATCTATATCATTCATTTCGTTTAAAAAGCTTTCGGAATCTTGGAACAATTCAGAACCGTTAGCTTGTAATTGAGAAAGTTTGATACTAGCCATGATTTCTTTCCTCCTAGATTAATCATCAGTCAATTGATATTCTGCGAAAAGCAGTTAAGCTTGTTTTTTTATCGGTAATCCTAATTCCCCTGAAAAAATAGAGCAATTAGGGCGATAAATTCTTAACTGAACCAGATTTTCATGGGGTGAATAAGCAATATAAAATTACTTATTCATCTCATGTATTTTAATTGCTATAGTTAGTGATTGCTGTAGCTAAATGATTTAGCTAGAGATACAGCACTATCAATAGCAAAGCCTAACAAAACAAACTCCTTACCTTTAATGCTGTAGTATACTAAATCATGGATTCCAGAACCGCTACCACCTTGAATAGAAATGGTATCTACATCATTCATTTCGTTTAAAAA
>NZ_JADEWA010000448.1:0-4490 GCF_015207865.1 Dolichospermum sp. LEGE 00246 | reverse complement strand
TAGATGAAACTGAAAGAAAGAAACTTGAGGATATCGCCCAAGGTTGGGGAATGAGTCTTTCGTCAGCCTTAAAAAGATTAGTTAGAGAGAAATAAAATGTTGAAAAGATTTAATGACCCGCATCATGATCGAGAATATTGGCAGCGGTTAAAACCGCACGGGTAGGCTTTCCCCCGCGCTCTAAAGAGACGCGGCTCCCAGCCTTCCCGCGATCCCCTGGTGGTTTGTTTCTCATAAAACCAAGACGCAGAAAACGCCTTTTGCGCCTTTTGCGTCTCTGCGTGAAAAAACCCCTTTACACCATCTCAGAAGTCTGCACCGTAGCTTGTTTTCAAAACCCAAAAATTAAAAATCCAAAATTATTTTTTTTGAATTTTTAATTGTTTAAGTTCCTACGACACCAGAGTAAATTAAACCCCGCTGTATATCCAAAGTCAAAATTGCACCATCCTTAATTACTTGTGTCGCATCCTTCACGCCTACAATTACTGGTACACCGAGACGTAAACCAATAACTGCGGCGTGACTGGTGAGACTTTCTTCTTCAGTAATAATCCCCCCAGCTTTACGAATTGCTTCCACAAAATCAACACCAGTGCGGGATGCTACCAAAATATCTCCAGGATTAAAGTTACTGGCATCCATAGCATTATGAACTACCCTAGCGCGACCACTCACAGAACCCTGTCCCAGTCCAATGCCTTGACCTAGTACAGCAGTGACTATTTCTACCTTGATCAAGTCCGTTGACCCAGAAACCCCCTGAAGCGTACCAGCGGTCATGACCACTAAATCACCTTCAGTGAGGAGGTTTTTTTCCTGGGCGACATTAATAGCGGCTTGGAATGTCTGACCTGTAGAAGGTAGTTCTAGCACCAACAGCGGTCTAACTCCCCAGACCATCTGTAACTGTCGGGCTACATTAACATGAGGTGTAATGGCTAAAATTGGCGTTTTCGGGCGAAACTTAGAAACGTTGCGGGCTGTAGCCCCGGTTTGTGTCAAAGTCATAATTGCCGCTGCACCTAAATTCTCAGCAATTTGACTAACAGCTTGGCTAATCGCGTTGGGAATAGAACGCCTATTATCTCGTGATAGACGGGAATTGGTGTTCAGGGTTTCCTCTTGTTCAATTCGTTCGGCTATTCTGGCCATAGTGGCTACAGCTTCTATGGGGAAACTACCAACGGCGGTTTCATTGGACAGCATGACCGCATCTGTGCCATCTAAAATGGCGTTGGCGACATCGGATACTTCTGCACGGGTAGGACGGGGGTTGCTGACCATGCTATCTAGCATTTGGGTAGCGGTAATAATGGGAATTCCCAGGCGGTTGGCTGTGGCAATGAGCCGTTTTTGTAGCACGGGTACGTCTTCCGCCGGTAGTTCCACCCCTAAGTCACCTCTGGCAACCATCACCCCATCACATAAAGACAAAACTGCTTCCATTTGTTCAATGGCTTCGTGCTTTTCGATTTTGGCAACTACAGGGACATTTTTGCCGGTGCTGGAAATTAGTTCTTTAATTTCGATAATGTCCTGGGGGTTGCGGACAAAGGAAAGGGCTACCCAATCAACACCTTGGTCTAAACCAAACATCAGATCCTCGCGGTCTTTATCGGTCATAGCTTTGATGGATAAGTAAACTCCCGGAAAGTTAACACCTTTGTTGTTGGAAAGTTTACCTGGAACTGTTACCCGACAATGTAAATCGCCTTTTTCGCGGTTAATTTCCTCCACTACCATTTCGACTTTGCCATCATCGAGGAGGATATTTGAACCGACGGGGACTTCTTCGGCTAAGTAATCGTAGGTAACGCAGCTTATTTCCTGTGTTCCTTCTATGGGGCGATTTGTCAATGTGAAGCGATCGCCTTTTGCTAAAATTATCGAACCAGTTTCAAACCGCCCCAAGCGAATTTTCGGACCCTGTAAATCTTGCAGAATTGCTACCGGTCTATTCAGTTCAAAAGCGGTTTGCCGAATTAATCGAATACTCCGCTGATGGTCAGCATGAGTTCCGTGGGAAAAGTTGAGCCGTAGTGTTGTTGCACCCGCTTCAATAATCCCTTTCAGCATTTCTGGACTGCTGGTAGCAGGTCCGATAGTAGCAACAATTTTAGTTCGGCGCTGAGAATCTCTTAATTGCGTCATGGGCTGGGTTCAAAATTTTGGGGATCTACCTGGGAATTTATCGTCATCTTTTCTCATGCCATTTAATATCTGAGATTTTGGATCATGAAAACCTGACTGTATCAGCAAATCATTTTTCCATTGATCGCCATCTTTTTGCAAATGGTTATGAATTAAACAGACTCTCTCTTTTGGGTCACTACTATATCAATGTTATAAGCAGTTAGAGAGCTAATCATGGTATAGTTTTGATATCGTACACTAATCTGATCGGCCACTTTCTCCTCAGAAAGTTTTTTGTCTCAAAGCACTGCTTTAGCCAAGAATCATAGCCTTATTTACACATTCTTAACCACAACTCTGGATAAATCTTGCTTTACATAACTTTACTCTTCACTAAGATTAATAGTATGATCCGTAAAGATTCATTATGAAAGGAGTTAAGAATGATCACGTCGGAGGCACAAAAGCCACTGACAATTCCCCCCAAAGAACTTTTATCACCTCCTGGTGATTTTAATCCCACCCTATTAATGTTTTTAGTTGTGGTGATGATGTTAGTTTTGTCTAACTTTGGGTATTGGCTTTGGGAATGGCCGCATTGGTTGTGTTTTAGTGTCAATACTCTAGCGCTACATTGTTCAGGAACGGTGATTCATGATGCTTGTCACCAATCTGCCCATCGCAATCGAATTGTTAACGCTATGTTAGGCCATTGTAGTGCCTTGATTCTAGCTTTTGCTTTTCCAGTATTTACACGAGTACATTTACAGCATCATGGTAATGTTAATCATCCCCAAGATGATCCAGATCATTATGTTTCTACAGGTGGTCCCCTGTTCTTAATTGCGGTGAGATTTTTGTACCATGAAGTATTTTTCTTTCAAAGACGGTTATGGCGTAATTATGAACTACTAGAATGGTTTATTAGTCGCCTAATTATCATTACTATTGTTTATATTTCTGTCCAATATCATTTTTTGGGCTATATTCTTAACTTTTGGTTTATTCCCGCTTTCTTGGTAGGAATAACTTTGGGGTTATTTTTTGATTATTTACCTCACCGTCCTTTTGTTGAGAGAAATCGCTGGAAAAACGCCCGCGTCTATCCTGGCAAGGTTCTCAATATCCTAATTTTGGGGCAGAATTACCACTTAATTCATCATCTTTGGCCTTCGATTCCTTGGTATAATTACCAGCCAGCTTATTATTTAATGAAGCCATTATTAGACGAAAAAGGCAGTCCGCAAACTTCCGGGTTATTGCAGAAGCAGGACTTTTTGGAATTTGTCTATGATATCTTCATAGGTATTCATTTTCATCACTGAATTTAGCAATATAATGTAGGGGTGGGGTTTCCCCTACATTACGATTTGCTGACTGGATCTCATGGAAGTGCATACCGCTATAAGTAGGTTGGCGTTGAAAATTGTCGTTATGACAAGGCAAGAGGCAAGAGTAAAGAAGTTTTCAGCGATTTTACGTTTCTTTACACAGGTTGGTTTTATTGTGTTCACCTACTTAGTCGTTAATTGTTGGTAATCTATGTTTAACGACTCAGAATAGACAACAAACTATGATTTGGACGGAAATTGATACCCATATTAGCCGAGTTACTGACGAAAAATTTGTCAGTCAGCAGCATTTATCCATCAGTGGTGGGTGTATTAATCAGGGTTTTGCTATCAGCGATCGCCAATTGACTTACTTTGTTAAACTAAATCAAGCTTCTCAAGTCTCAATGTTTGCAGCAGAGATGCTTGGTTTACAGCAAATGTCCACCACAGCAACTATCCGCGTTCCTGGTCCAATCTGTTGGGGAACTACAGGCAATTATAGCTATCTTGTCTTGGAATGGCTAGAAATGACCACTGATAACCATAAGTCTTGGCAAGAAATGGGACGCAAATTGGCAGCAATGCACAAAACTACCAGCAAGCAAGGTTTTGGCTGGGATATTAATAATACTATCGGTTCTACACCGCAAATTAACAATTTTTCTAACTCTTGGGTTGAATTTTATATTGAACACCGTTTAGGTTATCAATTTCAGTTAGCAAAAAAACGCGGTGGTAGTTTTCCATTAGCAGAAAAACTATTAGCAGCTATTCCCGAATTATTAGCAAATTATCAAGTTCAACCGGCTTTAGTCCATGGGGATTTATGGGGGGGAAATGCAGGTTTTACGGTTGAGGGTGAACCAGTAATATTTGATCCTGCAACTTATTTTGGTGATAGAGAAGTTGATATCGCTATGACAGAATTATTTGGAGGTTTTCCGCCAACTTTTTATCAAGGTTATGAGGAGATATATCCTTTACATACAGGATATAAAACCAGAAAAACATTATATAATC
>NZ_JADEWA010000447.1:0-4491 GCF_015207865.1 Dolichospermum sp. LEGE 00246 | reverse complement strand
TCAGGATATCCAGGATTTAAGGA
Organism: Dolichospermum sp. LEGE 00246; assembly: GCF_015207865.1. Classification (NCBI taxonomy): domain Bacteria; kingdom Bacillati; phylum Cyanobacteriota; class Cyanophyceae; order Nostocales; family Aphanizomenonaceae; genus Dolichospermum; species Dolichospermum sp. LEGE 00246. The sequence goes on along the minus strand of NZ_JADEWA010000447.1, from coordinate 4,468 downwards.
TTTACAGGATTAGGAAATGAAGGTTTCCCCAATTTTAAAATTAGTAAAAAGCAATAAATCAATTAATTTCTATTTCTTGGTGGTGTAACAAACAGGTAAGGGTTTAGCATTGCTAAACCCCTACATTTGTACTGAAGATTGGGATATTTTTTGAGTAGGAATTTTTTAAACTCCAGTAATTACCCATTACCTTTGTTTACAGAATATTGAGAAGGTACACCAATGTGAAGAGAATGATCCAAATAATATCAACAAAGTGCCAGTAAATTTCCGCCATTTCGATGCCCGTATGTTTAGTGGCAGAATAATGACCACGACGGAAAGAACGCCATAATACACCCAAAATTAATAACAATCCAATAAAGACGTGCAAACCGTGAAAGCCCGTCATTAAATAAAAGCAATTAGAGAAAACATTAGTAGTGAATCCATAACCTAAATTCATGTATTCATAAACCTGACCGGCTAGGAATACAGCCCCCATAATTGCGGTGATAAAATACCAAAACCGCATCCAACCCACACTATTTCTTTTAATTGCCATATCACCAAAGTGAATGACAAAACTACTAGAAACGAGGATGATCGTGTTAATGGCTGGGATAAATAATTCTACTTCTGTTCCTGCTGGTGGCCAAACTGCTGTAGTCCCTTTAAAAAACAAATAGGTGGCAAAAAATCCACCAAACATTAATGATTCAGAAGCGAGAAATGTGATTAAACCCCACACTCGTAAATCTGGATGTTCTTCATGCCCGTCGCTATGATGTTCAATTGGTGTAATTGCAGTCATATTATTATTCCTAGTAAATTTTTTCTAGTCTCACGCAAAGGCGCAAAGGCGCAAAGATAGAAAGAATTATCCTCAAAAAACCTCTGCGTACCTCTGCGTTTTAATCTGTTAGCGATGATTTATCATGTCCATAGTCATAAGGTCCATGAGTAACAACGGGTAGAACTTCCCAGTTTTCAATAATGGGTGGGGAAGAGGTTGTCCATTCCAAAGTTAAACTTTCCCAGGGGTTATCACCTGCGAGTTCACCGTTTTTCCAACTGAAAATGGCGTTTAAGGCGAAGGGAATGACAGAAATACCCAAAAGGATTGCGCCAATGGTGCAAAGCTGGTTTAAGCTGGTAAATTGGGGGTCATACATGGCAACTCGGCGGGGCATTCCTTGTAACCCTAGTTTGTGCATGGGTAGGAATGTGAGGTTTGTGCCGATGAAGGTGAGGACAAAATGAACTCGTCCCCAGGTTTCGTTCATCATTCTGCCGGTGATTTTGGGAAACCAGTGATAGATACCTGCGTAAATCCCAAAGACTGAACCACCAAATAAGACGTAGTGGAAATGACCGACTACATAATAGGTGTCGTGAACGTGAACGTCAAAGGGGGCTGTTCCCATGGTTACGCCGCTTAAACCGCCCATGACGAACATGGAAAGTAAACCAATGGCGAATAACATGGCGCTGGTGAAACGGATTTTTCCTCCCCAGAGAGTTGCTACCCAACCGAAGATTTTCACACCTGTGGGAACTGCAACTATGAGTGTGGAAATGGTGAAGAACATCCGCATCCAACCGGGTGTGCCACTGGTGAACATATGGTGAACCCAAACGAATAAACCAACGACACAAATGGCGACTGTGGAAAAGGCGATCGCTTTATAACCAAATATCGGTTTCCGGGCGTGGGTGGGAATAATTTCGGACATAATCCCGAAAATCGGCAGAATCATTAAATAAACCGCCGGATGGGAATAAAACCAAAATAAATGTTGGTAAATAATGACGTTACCACCTGCATCTGGTTTGAAGAAGGATGTGCCGAAGTTAATATCAAATAACAGCAAAACTAAACCGGCTGCTAATACGGGAGTAGAGAAAAGGGCAAGGATAGAAGTTGCTAAAATTGCCCAACAAAATAGGGGAACTTGATCCCATTTCATGCTGGGAACTTTCATCATCAAAATGGTGATGACAAAGTTAAGTGAACCTAAAATTGAAGAAGTTCCTACCAAAACAATCGCTAAAATCCACATTGTTTGGGCGTTATTGGCAGTAACTAGACTTAATGGTGGGTAAGCTGTCCAACCTGATTGAGAACCACCAAAGATAAAACTACCTAATAATAGTAATCCGGCGGGGGGATTTAACCAAAAGGCGATCGCATTTAATTTAGGAAAAGCCATATCTCTAGCACCCATCATCAAGGGGACTAGATAGTTACCAAATCCACCAATTGCACTGGGAACAATCCACAAGAAAATCATGATTGTGCCATGATTTGTCATGAAGGCATTGTACAGATTTGGATCAAGAAAGTCCGAGTCCGGTGTGGCTAATTCGGCGCGAAGGGCGATCGCCATTAACCCACCAATTAGATAGAATGCAAAGGCTGTCACCAAGTATTGAATCCCAATAACTTTGTGATCAGTATTAAATGTGAAATAATCTCGAACTTTCCAGGCTGGGGGATGAGAACTATGAGTAATCAGCCGGGTTGTTGATTCGCTTGCATCAGGTGGGGGATTAACTGGAAAATTTACTTGTGTCATATTTTTGTTAGTTGTCTTTTGTCAGTTTTCAGTTATTAGCTAATAATTACTAATGACTCATAACTAATGACTTAAGATCTGCTGGAGTTACTTCCAAATTGTGAATGTAGGGGTCAAGAAATTCTGACGGAGATAAATTCTCCAAATTAACTGCTACAGCACGATTCATATCTTGCTTTTGGGCAATCTGGTTTTCACTCATCCAAGCATCATAATCTGCTTGTTCATGGACGATTACTTGCGATCGCATTGAACCGTGATAACCACCACACAATTCTGCACAAACTACCGGATAAGTACCAGTTTTTGTAGCTGTAAATCGCAGTTGTGTAGGAACTCCAGGAATAGCATCTTGTTTCAGACGAAATTGGGGAACCCAAAAAGAATGAATCACATCATCTGCGGATAAATTCAATTGCACATCAGCACCGATAGGAACGTGCAATTCTCCAGCAGAAATACCACTTACAGGGTAATTAAATAACCACGCAAATTGTATACCCTTAACATCTACAACCAAATCAGCCGGTTTATTTTTGGTTTGCGGATTTTCACCAATCCCAATATTAGCTATTTGACTAACATTCATAGCACCCGCTGACTCATGGTGAGGATGACTACCCACACCAAAACCACCCATTTGGTTATAAATATCAACACTATAAATACCTAAAACAATCACAATTACCGTAGGAATTGCCGTCCAAAAAATTTCTAAACTCAAGTTACCTTCTACAGGTGTACCATCAGAGTTATCTCCTTTGCGTCGTCTATAGATAACTAGAAACAGCAGAATCGTCCCTTCAACAATTAAGAAAAGAGCGACCGCAATTGTTAACATGATATTGAAAAAACCATCCACCAAAGGAGCTTGTTGCGATGCTGCTTCCGGTAATAAATGATGATTTTGACCAACCCAGATACTGATAGGGGCTATGATCATCCCAGCTAACAGTGTCCACAGCGAAACAGGAACTTTTTGCATAAATGCTACCTGCTTTGTAAATAGTAGTAAAACCAGAGTCAACAGATTTTGCATTGACTCCACCAGACAAGTGTAGAGCTTGAGGATTTTAGATTGGTGGTTTTTGATTAATTCCGCCCTGAAGAGGCCGGGAAGCTGTCCCGAAAATTCCCAATCCAAAATCTGAAATTTTTCGGTCAGTAAAGATAGACTTTTGTAGCCACAGAATTATTTTCTGAGGACAAAATTATCTTTGATATTTTCACTATTACTGTTCTAACTTGTATCTAATCAAAAATCGGTAAACTTCCATATTTTTTCATATTGATAACCACAAAATCCTCGACTTATTGAAGAAATCGAGGATCTAAGAGGTTGATATTTTCATAAATCAAATAGCAGCAGAAAAAATAGTAGCAAGGATGATTTTTTTGAGATGATAGCAACTTACAATTTACGTTTCTGTTTACCGCAAACCTTTTAACCAACTACGGTAAATATTAAGATTCCCCTCTAATTACCTTGCCTATAAACTTAACCAAAATAACCGATGTTTTGCAGGACATTACACCGTTAAATATTACCAAAGATGTTATTTGTCTAATGTTACATGACTATAACAATTCTTGGGACAAATCCGAGAACAAGCTTCACACCCAATACAATTTTCTGGATGAGTAACAACCATTACTTTCCGTTCCACTTCTTCCTCATCTTCATCTTCGACAAATTCACCTTCTTCGTTTAAAGGCATTAAGCCCAAAACTTTATGACCACAAACTTTCATACATCTGCCACAACCGATACATTTGTCTTTGTTTATTTCTTGGGCAAATTTAGGAGTCCAATCAGTACCTCCAAAGGTCAATCCTGTTAATGTAGCCATGAATAAAACCTCAGCAATTTTAGCTAGATATTAGTTAATCCTTTAATATTCATACTAGCC
>NZ_JADEWA010000446.1:0-4506 GCF_015207865.1 Dolichospermum sp. LEGE 00246 | reverse complement strand
GATTGTCTGTCGAGTGGAAAAACCTCTTAGAAGTCATTCTAAGACCACGATGAAGCAGGAAATAAACACTAAGATTATCGCTGTCCAGATGTGTCTAGACTTTGGTAATTTTGGGTAAGTTTTATAGAACGGTCTATTGCCTCTTGCCTTTTGCCTTGCCATAACGACAATTTTCAACGCCAACCCACTTAAGTAATTGGACAAAAATATTTACAGTCATTGCGAGCGAAGGGAAGCAATCGCCAGGGTTGTGATTGCTTCACTTCGTTCCATATGGCTAACGCCACGCCACGCTTACACAATGACATTGTGTAATTAATTCTGTCTCACTACTTATCTGAATTTCCCCCTGGCATTTTCTATGATTCACTTCTATATTAAGAATAGTAAATAATAATTGCCTTTTATACCTATATCCGGTAAAGCCAGATGTATTACCATAGCCTAGTAGCAGATAGCACAGAAAGATATAGAAAATCAAGCAAGAATTTATGGATAAATGAGGAAAGTAAACAGTGAAAGCATCCCTCAAACTGGTTAAAACCGCTGATGACAGGCAGATTGCCGCATTCTTTGAGGAATCGGTAGGTGAATGGCACTCAGAACGACGTTACTACACCCTACCCCAGGGAGAAACCAAGGAAATGGAGAGTATAATCACCATCCGATTTTTAGAACAGGGGTGTGAGGAATTGGAAAAACTAGCCCAACTCCATAATTTAGTAGATTTGCAAAGTTTGACCTGTGGTGCTGAAGTATCTTGGCAAAGCACTGATATAATTAAAGTCAGACGAGAATCTCAAGGCTTAACCCTATTCGGGGCTTTGGGGAATTTATTATATAGAGATCGTGGTTTTGCCACCTCTAAACCAGTTACAGCAGATTATTATTTATCAAATCCTCAAACTCTGTGTTTGCGAACTGAATATAATAATTCAGTATTTGAGGAAGAGATTAAACTCATTGGTAGTAAATATCGTACCCGACAAAGCATCATTTCCCGTGCCAGTGAACAATTAATGATTGGTCAATACCTGGAGAAGCGAATATAATCGAGCGGTTCATGGCTGAAATGCAGGGGATAGGGTTAATTAACGGGCATAACTTACAGGTGGGACTGATCATAAGCAACAAATATGACTTTTTACAACATTTTTTTAACTTCTTCCCACAATTATGATTTTTTGTGTAATCATTGAGAAGTGGGAATTAATTCGGCAGTGATGTTTGTGGTTAGTATTGACAGGCTTTCCCTTTTGGTATTTACAGACTTTTCTCCGAAATCTAAATCTCTACACTCTTATGATTTTGGAAATATTCTATGTCAATTTACGTGGGTAACCTCTCTTATGAAGTTACACAAGATGCGCTGAGTCAAGTTTTTGCGGAATATGGTGCTGTGAAACGTGTTCAGCTTCCCACTGACCGTGAGACAGGTCGCTTGCGCGGCTTCGGTTTTGTGGAAATGGGTACTGATGCTGAAGAACAGGCTGCTATTGATGCCCTTGATGGTGCTGAATGGATGGGTCGTGATTTGAAAGTAAACAAAGCAAAACCCAAAGAAGACAGAGGTCCTTCAGGTGGTGGTGGACGTGGTGGCTACAGCGGTGGCGGTGGCAACCGTGGCGGCGGCGGCGGCGGTGGTCGCTATTAAGTCTAAGCCAAATCTAACTAAAGTTTTTTAGTTATTAAATTCTTGAAAATTGCCTATTCCGTCGGCGGGGTGGGTAATTTTTTTGGCGTTGCTGAAACCAAGTAAGCTGTTACGCAGCTAAATTTGATAACCATAATTTACTCGAACTTTGTAGCATCTTGCCCGCTAGAATTATACAAACTAAATGCACAACAGCTTATGAATTTAGCTGTAGAGACGTTCCATGTAACGTCTCTACAAGGGTTGTAAAATCATCAAAAATTATCTTCATACCTCAAATCGGCAATGCCATTTTTTTATATACGAAGAGATATACATCATCACGTTGATATTTTAAATTAAAATCAGAACGCTTTTTTAATTCCTTAGTCAAATTATTATAATCTTCTACTGTTGCGCCCCAGCCAGGATGGCGGGTATTAAGTAATATATAATGAAAATTATTCAACTCATGGAGTTTATATTTAAAACTAATCTGTTGCCTATGGGTTAAATGTGGAGTAATTACATCTGTAGTCAACACACTGTCTTGAGTTTTCACTAAAGATATTGCTTCTTTAGTAGCTTGCCAATTATCTACAGAATTAAGATATTTGGAAATAAAGAAACCCCATTTACCTAAAATCAAAAACCAAATTAAAGACCATAAAAAAATTACTCTTTTTTGTTTTAGCCATGCTTTATCTGCTGCAATACTAGCAATTAATGCTAACATTATGAAGGGAATTGCTGGTAAAGAATAATGTAAAATTACGTTTTTTTGTGAAGGATGATCAGCAAGTATATTTAATGCTAAACAAGGAATCGCACCTATTAATGGTGTCATGTATTTAGGTATTAAACCCCAGATTACAGGTGCTAATAGAAAAAACAAATATTCTAAATTTATAGACGATAAAATGTTGCTAATAATAATTTTTGGTTGAAATAAGATAATTTGTAATGTTTCCGAAAATGAATTTCCTAAATAGCTATAACGATAAAAATGCCGACTGACTAATGCTGCTTCGCTACCAAAAAAAGGAATAATGATTTTGTTAGCAATTACAAACCATGCTAAACCACTAATAATAGCTATGAAACCGTACAAACGCCGTTTTTCAAATAGTAGCAACCAAACACCCATAGCTGCTACTGTCAAGGAAAGTACAGCTTTACATCCCAATACTACCAAAACATTTATACAAAACCAAAATACTTTTTTGCTTCTTGCATTTAAAACTGCTGTCAAAAGTGCAGGAACAGCAAGAGTATCTGGATGAAAATCACACAAATTACTGTTATATAGGACTGGATATAGTAGGTAAACAACTACCATTGCTATTGCTTGATTGTCTTTCAACCCTGCTTGTAATGCAAGTAAATATGTAGGAAAAGCACCTAAAGACAAAGCAACAGACTGAACTACAAACAACCAATAGACATGAGGATATATTTTATATAGTAAGGCGATAGGATACAAAATCCAAGCAGCATGATCAGCTAAAACATGAAAACCAAGTACAGAGGAAGTTGGCAATTTTCCCTGACTAATTAAGTAAACTGTTTGATCAAAAAATGCTAAATCTCCAGATGAATTAAATAACTCATGCCGAATAATACTAGCTGCTAATAAAATTAAGGCACTAATACTAATAATTACGGAAATGTTATTTTTAGGTATTAATTTTTCCACATTAGAATTTATTATTTATTGATGTTTAAGGAAAAATCAGGCTTTGATTTCTGGTAGATCATATCACAATTTCGCACAATAAACCAAAGAGTAAAACCTAAAGGAATAGAAAACAATTGAATATATATAGGAGTTCCCAAGTAACTAATAAATGATGCCAGTTGCACCGATATTGCTACCCAACGATATTGAGGAAAGTAAAAAGCAAAGATAATAGACAAAATATCTGTAGGATAAAAATATCTTTCGTGCATTTTTGGCAAAAGATATGGCATAAAAAATACTGACATTGTAGCTAAATATATCAGTCTATCTTGAGTAATTTCTAATTTATTTCTATAAACAAGATACACTAATAAAAGTATGGCAGTTACAGTTAACATTAACCCTATAGGCACAACAATGTTATAAAACTCATTAGGAATCCATTGATAAAGATTAGGGACATTTTTAGCTAGTTCTTTATATTTATTAGACTGTTCAAAATATACCAATAGTAATTCTTTTATTGGTCTACCAGCAATCCAAGCTGGCAACATTGCTACTAGATATGCTAAAGGAATTATTGGTAAGTATAACCAAGATATTCTTTTTTTAACTAATAAAATTAATAACAAAGGTGCTAAAAACATTGCTTGTAATTTAAATGAAAGTGCCAGCCCAAAACTGATTAACGCAGGAATTTGTTTGTGAATAGATAAAAAGTAAACACAAGCAATTAATCCCGTGGTATAGATAACATCACATTGTCCCCAAAGGGAACTATTGTAAATTACAGTGGGACTTAAGATAACGGCTAAAAAAGCCCAATTTGCCATTCTCCCCACAGGATATTTAAGCTTGACAATTTTGTAAGTAAAAAATGCACAAATAAAGTCAAAACTCATGGCAAAAAGTTTAATTGCCAGAATTTTTGGTAATCCAGAAAGCAGAGTAGAGGCAATCAAAAGCCAGTAAAGATATGAGGGTGTATAATCAGCGAAGCCATATTTTAAGGCAATGAAACCACCGTGAGACGCGATAAAATCATACCAAGGATCTAAAAAATATTTATAATCTACTGATTTATTGGGAACACAAACTAATCTGATTGTTATAGCAAAGATAATGCCAATTGCCAAATATCTGGGAATTAATATATGATCAAACTTATCTTTTATTGACTTCAATAATGTTT
>NZ_JADEWA010000445.1:0-4512 GCF_015207865.1 Dolichospermum sp. LEGE 00246 | reverse complement strand
TGTATAGAGACATCCCTAACCCTCCCCTTTATAAGGCCACGGTGTACACACAAGTTATCGAATCACCATTATTCCTCAAATTACCCCATCCTAACCCTCCCCGATGCTTTGGGGAGGGAACTAATTTTTCCGGTTTCCCCCCAAAGCATCGGGGGATTAAGGGGGGTAACAATGTGATGAAAATTACGGGATACCACTTTTCAAACAACCTCTTAATTTTGTTCAATTTGTCAATTATTGACCACCAGAAAAAAACAAAGGTAAAATAAACCCTGAGATAATTCCCCCTAAGACAATTACCTCAATTATTTGCAATAATAAACCACCCCTCATAAACTGATTAATTTCTTCCTGAATATAATGGGAAAAATTACCCAACCAAACACAGAGACGACTATACCAGTTAGCAGGACTATCTTCTGGGCGGAATTTCCAGGATAATATTGATAATAATAATGGCGCACCACCAACTTTAGCCGACATCAAAACATGAATTGCTAAACAAAAAATTATGATTACCCAAGCCATGAGATGAGCATAATACCAAACATGATCAAGTTCTCCTGTAGGTAGCCATTCTTCCTTCATCATTCTCCCAGATACCACCGCCAAAACAGCAGCAAGCAACATTTTAGTATTTACTAAACGTTGTAGGCTTATCCACCAAATTGGTTTACCAAATTGAGTTAGGTTTGGGATAGAGTCTGGTTGTAATAGTCGTCTTTTTCCAGCATGAAAACTATAAACAGCAAAAAATGGTAGTAAAATCAAGAAAAATACTGCCAATGTCCCATGAATATCCTGTATAGGATTGATTTTGGGAATTGGGATATATCCAAATCTTTTATCAAAAGTGTTGTAAACTAAGAAGCCGCTAATAATTGCACCAATTCCTAAAATCCCGCTCATACCATGCAGGATTCGGAATATTAATGGTTGATAGGGGGCTGAACGATTCATAAGTTGATATATTAAGGTTTCCAAAAGGCTAATTTTAGCTTAGTACATATGACTTACGTACACTCACTAACTTACCATAATATGAATGAAATTACGTCGTTTTCAGCTTTGGGAATAACTTATAAAAGTAGGGTGCGTCAGATAGAGGAAATTTGTTTCTTATCAAATTATCGGGTCCGACGCACCCTACAAGAGATAAAATCCACATTACATATTTGGTAAACTTGGTTAATGCGTAAGTCCTAGTATATTAAAACATGGGATTTATATTACAGCAGATTGCAGATTAATTAGGTAGAGGATCTAAATTTAAAACCTGACAGCAAGCCAGTTTTACTTCTGAATCTTTCTGTATCACTTCTCGAAATTCAAATAACATGAATATCAAAAGTCCTCTCCGTTATCCTGGTGGAAAATCAAGAGCAATTAAAAGTATCGCTGAATGTCTTCCAGAAAAGTTTTCTGAATTCAGAGAACCTTTTGTTGGTGGTGGTTCAGTTTTCATTTATCTCAAACAACGATTTCCCAATTTAAAGATTTCTATTAACGATTTAAACCCAGAATTATTTTTATTTTGGCATTTGGCAAAATCTGATTTACCAAAACTAGTTTCCGCAGTTCGTCAAGTTAAAGAAAATTCTCAAGATGGAAAATTACTTTTTGCCAAATTAGCTCATGTAAATGTTAACACATTATCAGACTTAGAAAGAGCAGTCCGGTTTTTTGTTCTGAATAGAATTACATTTTCTGGAACTATAGAATCCGGTGGATTTTCTTTAGAATCTTTTCATAAAAGATTTACCAATTCATCAATAGATAGACTAGAAAAATTAGAAAACATCCTAACACAAGATATCCAAGTTACCAACTTAGATTATAGCCATCTGATTAATGAACCAGGGAAAGAAGTATTCATATTTTTAGATCCTCCTTATGTCAAAGCCGAAAAATCTAAATTATATGGAAAAAAAGGAGATTTACATACAGGATTTGATCATCAAAAATTTGCTTCAAATTTAAAACAATGTCCCCACAACTGGTTAATTACATACGACGATTGCCCAGAAATCAGAGAAAACTTTAAATGGGCAAATATCATCGCATGGGAATTACAATATGGCATGAATAACTATAAACAAAAAAAAGCCGAAAAAGGCAAAGAACTATTTATCAGTAACTATGAAATTAACCAAAACTTAAAAAAATCTCAACTGATTGCTTAAAACTCATCTTTGCGCTCTTTCTCTGCGTCTGGAGCGCCTCTGCGTGCAACAGAAAGCCATTTTTCGGTAAAATTACATCCAACATCATAAAAAAGCAGAACAATGGATTTTACTATTTGGTCTAACTTACTCAAACAATTATTAGAACGGCAATCATTATCCCGGACGCAAGCCGCAGAATTGATGCAAGGATGGATAAATGAAACGATTCCCCCAGAACTGTCAGGGGCAATTTTAATGGCCTTGAACTTTAAAGGAATTTGTGCTGAAGAATTAACAGGAATGGCAGAAGTATTAAAATCCCTGTCTTCTATATCCATGAACAAAGGCGGGGAAACACCGTCCCAACGGTTAATTGATACTTGTGGTACAGGTGGTGATGGGGCATCAACCTTTAATATTTCCACCGCTGTAGCCTTTGTAGTGGCTGCTGCTGGTGTACCCGTGGCTAAACATGGTAGTCGTTCTGCTTCCAGTCTCACGGGAAGCGCGGATGTTTTAGAAGCCTTGGGAGTAAATTTGACTGCTGCCAGTGATAAAGTCCAAGCAGCAGTGCAAGAGGTAGGAATTACATTTTTATTTGCCCCTGGGTGGCATCCAGCCCTGAAAGCCGTTGCCCCATTACGGCGAAATCTCAAAGTGCGGACTGTGTTTAATTTACTAGGACCTTTAGTAAATCCCCTGAATCCTACTGGTCAGGTAATTGGTGTTTTTGATCCTCAACTGATAGAAACCGTTGCTGAGGCCTTAAATCTCCTGGGAACACAAACAGCGGTGGTTCTCCATGGACGAGAAAAATTAGATGAAGCTGGTTTGGGCGATATTACCGATTTGGCAATTTTAAAAGATGGTAAAGTATTCCTAACTGCTGTTGATCCCCAGGAAGTTGGTGTGATCCCTGCTCCTATTAACGCTGTTAAGGGTGGTAACGCACAAGAAAATGGGGTGATTCTTAAAAAAGTTTTGCAAGGGAAAGGCACACAAGCGCAACAGGATATAGTGGCGTTAAATGCTTCCCTGGCATTGCAAGTAGCAGGTGCTGTTCCCTGGCTAAATCATGCCCAAGGGGTGACTCTAGCTAAAGAAATTTTACAAAGCGGTAGCCCTTGGACAAAGCTGGAACATTTAGTGGATTTTCTGAAGGATTAGCTTCTGAGTGGCCTTGGGGACGAAATTCTACGACGTTACGTTTGATAGTTACATCGTAATTACCGAAAAAGTCATGTCCTAAAAGTCCTGTTTCTAATTCTGTACCAGCGATCGCTACTGGGACTTTATTTACTGTCATGCCCCCGACTTCCATAGAATCAAGATAGCCAATGGGAAATTCCACAGCTTTAGCACTGGCAGTATTCGCTTTAGTTTTACCGACAGTGACTACACCCAAAGCTGCTGCTATCTTCTGGGTAATCACAGTTCCACTCGCCCCCGTATCCACAATCATCTCAAACTGCTGTGTCCCATTGAAAGTAACTTCAATAATTGGTGTACCACCAACTCGCCGTTTAATTGGGGCAATAAATACCTCATGGTTGCGAGGGAGGGTGGTTAATGGTGAGAAACTAGGCTTAGATAAGGATGGTTTTAGAGCTTTACTATCAGAGGGACGGGCAGAAATTATCCCATTACCCGGTAGTTGAGGAACCTCAATGACCACTGATTGCGGCTGAGTTACAGAAGATGCTAAATTTTTGGGGTAAGCCTTCCGGCGAGCTAAGGCAACTTGACGGCGGTATTCAACGATTTGACGTTGAGCAAAGGCAAAATTGCCACTATTGCGCCTGACTTGCTTCATCAGAGCGATCGCATCTTGGAACTGACTCACCACCAACTTCCAATCATCCACAGATACAGCAGATTGGCTGATACTCTTAGCACCAGCAGCTTTATCTAGAGCCATTTCCAAAGAACTTAATTGGGTGGAAGCAGATGCTCGTGGCGTTGAATTTGGACTAGCTAACAGTTGTTTACGTTGACTGGAAGAACGGATAGCCGCCAAACTCCCAGTTGATAAAGATTGTTTAGACTCACCAGTTATCGTTGTCTGCTGATCTTGATCACAGGCAACAGTCAAAACCGCTAAACTAACGGAACAAAAAATGAGGGCTGTCCGGGATAAAAAATACTGAAGCATAGTGAATGTTTTAACCGCCCTGGCTGCTCTTCCCAAGTGTACTCCTCCCACCCAATTAAAAATGCTTGACTATTGAATCATTTAATTTTTTATTAATTCCCGTCAGAAATCTAAAAACCTCAACTCATGGGATAATAAACAGTCGCAGTCCGAGACTGGGAAAAAATTAATTCAAAATTGGGAACGGGTAATTGG
>NZ_JADEWA010000444.1:0-4514 GCF_015207865.1 Dolichospermum sp. LEGE 00246 | reverse complement strand
ACTTCGTTTCCCAAGAATTACGGGCAGCAGAAGACCCAGAGTTTGAAACTTTCTATACCAAAAATATTTTGTTGAATGAGGGTATCCGCGCTTGGATGGCTCCTCAAGATCAACCCCACGAACAGTTCGTATTCCCAGAGGAGGTACTTCCACGTGGTAACGCTCTCTAATAGAGTTATTAGTGGTGGACGCGACCAAGAATCAAGCGGCTTCGCTTGGTGGTCCGGCAACGCCCGTTTAATCAATTTGTCTGGTAAACTACTTGGCGCTCACGTTGCCCATGCTGGTTTAATCGTCTTCTGGGCCGGAGCAATGACTTTGTTTGAAGTCTCTCACTTCATCCCAGAAAAGCCTATGTACGAACAAGGCTTGATTCTGCTTCCTCACCTCGCCACACTGGGTTGGGGCGTTGGTCCAGGTGGTGAAGTTTTTGATACATTCCCCTACTTCGTTGTCGGTGTACTTCACCTGATTTCCTCCGCAGTTCTAGGCTTTGGCGGTATTTATCATGCCGTTCGTGGTCCTGAAACCTTAGAAGAATATTCTGCCTTCTTTGGTTATGACTGGAAAGACAAGAACAAGATGACCAATATCATCGGCTTCCACCTGATCATCCTGGGATGCGGTGCGTTGTTATTGGTGCTGAAGGCTATGTTCTTCGGTGGAGTTTATGATACATGGGCTCCAGGTGGTGGTGATGTGCGTGTGATTACTAATCCCACACTCAACCCTGCAATCATCTTCGGTTATCTAATTAAAGCTCCCTTCGGTGGCGAAGGCTGGATTATTAGCGTTGATAACATGGAAGATGTTATCGGCGGTCACATTTGGATTGGTTTAACTTGTATTGCCGGTGGTATTTGGCACATCTTCACCAAGCCTTTTGCTTGGTCACGTCGTGCCTCCATTTGGTCTGGTGAAGCTTATCTATCCTATAGCTTAGGTGCGCTCTCCTTAATGGGGTTCATCGCTTGCGTTATGGTGTGGTTTAACAACACCGTTTACCCTAGCGAATTTTACGGTCCTACTGGTCCTGAAGCTTCTCAAGCTCAAGCTTTAACCTTCTTGATTCGTGACCAACGTTTGGGTGCTAACGTCGGTTCTGCCCAAGGTCCTACCGGTCTAGGTAAATACTTGATGCGCTCTCCATCTGGTGAAATCATCTTCGGTGGTGAAACCATGCGCTTCTGGGATTTTCGTGGTCCTTGGTTAGAGCCTCTTCGTGGACCTAACGGTCTTGATTTGGAAAAAATCAAGAATGATATTCAGCCTTGGCAAGCTCGTCGCGCTGCTGAATACATGACCCACGCGCCTTTGGGTTCTTTGAACTCTGTGGGTGGTGTGGCTACGGAAATTAACTCCTTCAACTATGTGTCTCCTCGCGCTTGGTTGGCGACTTCACACTTCGTTTTAGGATTCTTCTTCCTGATTGGTCACTTATGGCACGCAGGTCGCGCCCGGGCTGCTGCTGGTGGTTTTGAGAAGGGTATTAACCGTGAAACAGAACCAGCAATGTTTATGCCTGACCTTGACTAGGTTTTTCTAGGCTTAATTACTGACAATATAATGCTTTTGATAGCTCTTGCCTAACCGCAAGGGCTTTTTTTGTATTTTTCTGTGTAAGTTCACACATTAAGCTGTGTTAAGTAAGAGTAAAAATTTAAAATAAATTTTGTACATTGCTGCTAATATACAATGTAACAAATAAATCTTAGTAAAGGTCAAGTAATGAATAAGCTAAAGTTCAGCACGTCTGTATTAACAGTTACTGCTGGTTTGGTAATGGGGGCATCAATTAATCAAGTAGTTATTGCTGAGGAAGTTGTTGCAGAATCAATTACTCAGCCAGCAGTTACAAATGAAGTTATTGCCAAATCAATCACTCCTGAAAAAACTGAAACTCATCCTCAACCAGGAACTTTCAGTTATAGTGCTGGTGATTTACTGGCAAAAAGACCACTGGATTTAGATATATTTTGCAAAAGTTATCCTTTAAATTCCCTCTGTACTGAGCGTTCTACTCCATCAAAACCACAGCCAGAAGAATCTAAACCTACCGAAGAAGCAAGCGAAACTCCTGTAAAAACTAGCGGTTGGGCAATTACTCCTGAAATTAGTACACTAGGTGTTGGTGCAACAGTCACTAAGTCCATAACACCTAATGTCAATGCTAAATTAGGCATTAATGGCTTAGGTATAAGTAGAGATATTAGCTTGTCCGATGTTGATTATAAAGCTAACCTCAACCTATTTAATGTGTCTACCTTAATTGACTACCTACCTTGGAAAAATGGTGGTTTTCATTTGACCGGAGGTTTGGTATTTCAAGATAATAATTTGGAAGGAACTGGGAAACCCAAGAATGGTGTGACCATTAGGATCAATGACAAAGACTATAACAGCACAACTGTGCTTACATCATTGAAATCTAAAGCTTCCTTTCCCAATAGTGTCGCACCATATATTGGACTGGGTTGGGGTAATGCTGTGAAGCCTGGTAAACATCTGGGATTTTCGGCAAATTTAGGTGTGATGTTTGCTGGCTCCCCAATGGTATCATTAACACCTGGGTTTGGTCCAGATGCAACGGAGGCTTTAAAAGCGGAAATTAATAGTAACATCGAAGCAGAAAGGAAAAAACAAGAAAGCGATCTGAATTGGTTAAGTGTTTATCCTGTTTTTTCTCTTGGTATTTCTTACCAATTCTAATTGACAATTTAGGGTGTGTCAGATGTTGAAAATATATTCATTATTACTGAGTTATCGAGTCTGACTCACCCTACAAAAAATATTTAGTATCACATTTGCGTAAATCCTAGTTTTAACTTTCCTCTCTACCAGTTGCTATAATTAAATTAACTTGTATTTTATTCTTAGATATACAAATGACCATCACCAAATATCGCGCTGATAGAGTCATACTTCATAACATCAGTTGGCAACAGTTTGAAAGTCTTCTCCAAGATTTGGGAGAAAATCGGGCTGCTAGGGTGGCTTATAATGATGGAAATTTGGAAATTATGACCCCTTTACCAGAACACGAACAATATAAAGAAGTAATTAGTGATGCAGTTAAAGATATCGCTGAAGAGTTGGATTTAGACTATGAAAGTTTAGGTTCAACTACCTGGAAAAAAGAACGCAAAATGGCAGGAATAGAGGCAGATAATTGCTTTTATTTTCAAAATGAACCATTAGTTAGAGGTAGATTAGATTTAGATTTGCAAAAAGATCCACCTCCTGACTTAGCTTTAGAAATTGATGTTACGAGTAAGTCTTTAGACCGTTTTCCTATTTATGCTCGTTTGGGAGTTCCTGAAATTTGGTGTTATGATTCTGGTGAGTTGAAAATCTATCTTTTGCAAGCTGGGGAATATCTGGAATCACAGAAAAGTTTAGTATTTCCTAGTTTAGAAATTCGGGATTTACCAAAAATAATTGAGCAAAATCGGGTAAATGGTAGAAGGGCAATTAGAAAAGCTGTTAGGAAATGGGTGCATCAAAAATAATTAGAGAACTCCACAAAAAGAAATGCCCAATGTCTTCTGTTCGCGCAGCGTGCCAGAGGCATGACAAAACAAATCATTTATTTTGTGGCTTACTCTTAAAAATATTCATCCCCCTACATTCATCGCTGCTAAAAAAGCTTTTTGACTGACATCTTGATAAAGGGATTTTAAATATTTCATCACCAATTCACCAGCAGGAGAATTAGTTGGATTTTCTTCATCTTTCGCTAAGGGAATTGTCCCTAATACATCTAATACTGTTTCACTAACCGCAGGTGAAATTACTACTAAAGACGATTCTAACGGCTGATTATATTGCCAAAAATCATCTATTCTAACGGGATATTTATTTCCAGAAACTTCTGGTTGAATTGCCGATGTTTCCTGAATTGTGTCGACATTTTTAGTCCTGCGTAATTGGCGTAAGTCGCTGATAATTTGCTCTTTGGTGCGTCCACGTAGTTGAAATAATACAAAAGGGTCTTCACTAAAGCGATCGCCTAATTGATAATATACTGCACCTATATGTTTACAAGGAACGGCTTTATCAGGACAAGAACATTTACTGTGAACATCAGTAAGAGTAAAGGGAAACAAGGATAAACCATTACTGATAAAAACTTCTTCAATATTTTGTGGCATTTCTCCCGCTAATAACTTAGCCGCAAAAATCGCCTTTTGGGACATAGTTTCCACCACATAACCCCATTCTTCATCACTAAAAGCATCAAGAGATAAAGAAACCTTATAAGGTTCTGCTTCACTACCTTGTACCCTCGCTAATACTTTCGCAGCTTTAAATTTAATACTGAGAACATTTCCTTGTCGAGAATAATTTCTTGCCCGTTCTAATCGCTTTTTAAATCGGTAAGAATCTAGTAGATCTAACCATCTTTGTGACCACCATTCCCGACTTGCTTGTAAGGTTTCGTTACTCATAATCTTTGATCTTTTTGTGGTGTCATAATCCAGTTCCCTCCCCGATGCTTTGGGGAGGGTTAGGGT
>NZ_JADEWA010000049.1:0-19529 GCF_015207865.1 Dolichospermum sp. LEGE 00246 | reverse complement strand
GGGTTGAGTGGGGGATAGGGGGCGATCGCTCTCTCCTTATATTTCAATCATCCTATTCAAATAACATTCAAACAAATATTCAGCAGGTTTCAACGATGAATACAACAAATCCTTTTAAAGACCATAAGGTTCAACATCTTTTCTTGCTAGTGGGAGAAAATCCATTACCTAATTATGTAGCTGCTATGAAGCTATTAGATAAAAATAAAAAATGTACAGTATATCTTGTTCACACTAATAAAACTGACTCCCAAGCAGAACAATTAACAAGAGCTTTGAAAAACATTTGTAAGGGCAAAGGAGTTAGTTTAGATAAGGAGAAGACACAAAATAATAAATCTAATGCGTATAAAATTTATGAAGAAGTTTACAAATACGCAAGTGCAATACCAGTGCATGAACGAATTGGGCTACATTACACAGGCGGAACAAATACGATGGCTGTTCACGCTCATCGAGCAATATCTGAATTAAATTCAAAAAGAAATGATACGGTCTTTAGCTATCTTGATGCAAGTACGTTAGAAATATTTGTAGATACTTCAGAACTAGAACCTTTTCATAGAGGTGTTGAGCTTGAAGTTTCTCTAGAGCAGCTATTTAAACTTCATAATTATGAGTTTCAACAAGGTAAACAGCCACTTTCACAGCCAATTTTACCAGGTGCAGCAGCCGAATTTGTTAGGATTTATCAAAATGAAGAAATAGCAAAAATTTGGAGAAGATGGTCTAATACTCATCTTGATAGAAACTCTGGAGAGCTAAAAAATGCAATAGATTCAAACACAGGTCGGTGGAAATCAGAGGATGATCTTTCAAAATTACTTTTAAATTTATCAAGTATCCATCCAGATTTTATAGATGTTTTAGTTAATCATTTAGATGCTTCTCGTGCAATGAATAAACTTGCATTAAATGAAACCAAAAAGAAAGGATTTAAAAATTGTCAACAAATTTGTCAATGGTTAGGAGGTATTTGGCTAGAGCATTATGTACTTAATCAAATTCAGGAGATAACTAAAGATGAAAAATATAGCTATCTAAACATTGGTGAAAGTCAGATGAATTTTGAGATGCTGATCAAGAAAAAAACAACTCATGATTATGTAAAATTTGAGTTTGATGTCGCTTTTATGCGAAATTATCAGCTATTTGCAATTTCCTGCACAACCAGTAAAGACCCTAAAGAGTGTAAATTGAAACTATTTGAGGCATATATCAGAGCAAAGCAATTAGGTGGTGATGAAGCTAGAGTAGCTCTAGTTTGTTGTTGTGATCATAAAGATGATCCAAGTAAACAAAACAGAATAGATAGATATCTTAAACGTCAACTTGAAACTGCTACAGATAATCCAAAAATTGCAGTATTTGTTCGTACAGACTTACCAGACTTAAAAACAAAAATTGCTACTTGGGTAAAGGATAATAAAGGTCAATCATGAATAAATTAACTATCACAGTTGTAGATACTACAGGTATTCAGGACTATGTTTTTAGTAGTAACCGCTTGAGTGAAAATATCGGTGCATCATACTTGGTTTCTCAGACTACTCAAGAATGGGTTGAGCAAGCTTTAAAAGATTTAGGAAAAGAATTCAATCAGAAAGTTCATATCCCAACTTGTAAATCATTACAGCAAGTTCGCATTTGTAATGAGGATATAGCCGCCGAAATAATTTATACAGGTGGTGGTAATGCAGTTTTACTTTTTGCTAATTTTCAATACGCTAAACGCTTTACTGAAATTCTCAGTAAGCAAGTTTTACAAGATGCACCTGGCTTAAATATTGTGGTTGCTCACTATCAAGATTTTGAATTTGGACAAGGAAATTTCAAAGAAAAACTCAATTATATTCTAGAAAAAGAATTATCTAAAAAGAAACGAGAAAGAATCGCTTCTGTACCTTTATTGGGTTTAGGAGTTACAGGTACTTGTCAATCAACTCAACTACCAGCAGTTGATACTAGCGAGGAATATTCCAGGAGAGATGAGGAGGATATCTATTTAATCTCTAGAGAAACTAAATCTAAATTAAAAGCTGTTTCTCATGCAAATGAAAGATTAATCAAAGAATTTGGAGAAGTTTTTAATGAAGAACTTTATGATTTTCCTTATAGAACAGACTATTTAGGTCGTTCTGAAGGTAATTCTAGTTACGTTGCTATTGTTCATGCAGATGGTAACGGAATGGGAAATCGTTTTCAAAAATGCGGAGAAGGTAAATCAGATCAAGATGCAATTATTGATATGCGTCAACTATCTGCTGATGTTCAAAATGCCGGAATCTCAGCACTCAGGAAAGTTGTAGAAGTTGTTTCTAATTCTATAGAAAATGGAGAAATTATAGGCACTATTGCTAAATTTGCTTTAAAAAAATCTAAAAATGGTAAATTATACTTTCCTTTTCGTCCCTTGGTATTTGGTGGTGATGATGTTATTTTTGTATGTGATGGCAGATTAGGATTAGAGTTAGCAGCAATTTATCTGAGAGAATTTGAAAATCAAAAGGTTTCCGATAATGAAGATAATGAAGAATTAACTGCTCGTGCTGGAGTGTGTATTGTGAAAACTCATTATCCCTTTGCTAGAGCTTACCAAATTGTTGAGGATTTATATAAAGAAGCTAAAAAGTTTATCCGTGAAGAACGAGATAGATTATGTGACGATAATTACTATTGTTCTACTATTGATTGGCATTTTGCCGCTAGTGGTTTAATTGGTTCACTTGCAGAGATTCGTCAACGAGAATATCAAGTTGCAGCAGGTAATTTGATTATGCGTCCAATACGTCTAAAAGACCATGATACAGATGATGAGCAATGGCGTACTTGGTTTAATTTTATTAATATAATTCAACATTTTAATGGTCAATTTGATGATGTAGAAGGTAATGAACAATGGAAAGAGCGTCGTAATAAAGTAATTGCGTTACGAGAAGTTCTTCGTGAGGGATATAGTCAAACTAAACAGTTTACAAATGCTTATGGAATCAAAACTTTACCACCTCTATCACAATTGGATAATTTAGAAAATTCAGGTTGGTTTTGCAAGCGTTGTGTTTATTTTGATGCTATTGAAGCACTTGATTTCTATATTGGTTTAAAAGGTAATAAAAATGAGTGATGAATTACAGCTACAAATTAAACTATTGAGTGATACAACTTTTGGTCGAGGTGATGGCGTTGCTGGTTTAGTTGATCAAGAAGTTGAACATGATGATTGTGGTTTTCCTTATTTAAGAGGACGCACCTTAAAAGGTTTATTAAGTGAAGAGTGTGATAACCTAATTGTCTTGTTAAAAGATGATATCCAAAAACATTGGCTAGATGTTAGGAATAAACTATTTGGTGTTCCTGGTAGTGTGTTAGAAACAATGTCAATTATGCACGTTGGTGATGCTTGTCTGCCAGATAAATTACGACAGGTTGTTGCTATTCAAATAGAGATAGAACAGAAGAAAGAACAAGCAAATAAGTATCAATTAACACTAACAGATATACTAAATTCACTAACAACCATTCGTCGTCAAACAGCAATTAATTCAGAGAGTGGTTCATCTGATAAAGGAAGTTTACGTTCCGCTCGTGTTTTAATACGTGATCGACCTAATACTCAAGCTCGTTTTACTGCTAATTTGTTTTTTGATCAAGAACTGACAAAAGATATGAAATCACTGTTAGTAGTAGGAGTTTTAGCACTACGACATCTTGGTAGTGGACGTAATCGAGGACGTGGTCATGTTCAATGTAGTTTATATGATGCTCAAAAAAATAATCTGACTCAAGATACAGATTTATTAAATCGTTTTGGAACAATTACAGGTGATAAATAAATGAAAGCAATTACTTTTCTATTAGAAGCAAAACAACCAATTTTAGCTACTTCATTTCAAGGTGATCCTAACAGTGATGTATCTTATCCTTATATTCCTGGTAGTATGATTCGTGGTGCGTTAATTAGTCGCTACATTAAACGCCATCCAGAATTACCAAATGATTTTTTATCAGAGGAAATTAACAAGGAATCTAATCAAGAAATTAAGCGATTATTTTTTAATGGTAGTAACCGTTATTTAAACGCCTATCTATTTTGTGAGGAACAAGAAAAACGTACTTTACCTGTACCTCTTCCTTGGTATCAAAATAAGGATGAAGAGCTATTTTCAACAGAGATTCTTGATTTAAGCCAAAATATTCCAGAAACATCATCTTTAAAAAGAATTAATGAAAAATTTTGCATAGTTAATAACTCTCAAGTTATTTTTTATCAAGATAAACGACGAATTAATATTCATAATTTACGTGATCGCACTAAAGGACGTTCATCACCAATAAAACGTAATCCAGATAATAATCAAGTAATTCAAAAAGGAGAAGGTGCTATTTTTCGTTATGAGGCTTTAGATAGTGGACAAATTTTTCAAGCGATTATTTTATGTGAAGATAATGATGCAGATACTATTGAGAAATTATTAAAACCAGAAGATATATGGTTAGGTGGTTCTCAAAGCGCAGGTTATGGACACACAAAAATAATTAAAATTGATTCTTATAAGATTGATAATGGTAAAAATAAAGAATGGTCTGAAATAGGAATTGAAGTTAAAAACAGAATCAATCGTAAAAAGCTAAGAGTTACTCTGTTGAGTGATACCATTGTGAGAAATAATTGTGGACAAATATCGACTGATCCATTATCAGTTAAACAAGCAATTGAAGAGAAATTAGAACATAAATTAAAAATAAAAATACAGTTGCCTCAACCAACAGATATTTTTATTAGTAGTAAGGTTGTAGGTGGATTTAATAGAAAATGGGGTTTATCTTTACCTCAAATGACTGCTGTAAGTGCAGGTAGTGTTTTTGTATTCAATACACAACTTACAGAAGAACAAATTAAAACATTAGAAAATGAAGGAATTGGGGAACGTTGTATAGATGGGTTTGGCAGAATTGCTATTAACTGGTTAGGAACTTATGAAAAATTTAATATTAATTTGCTGCAAGTAGATTCTGAGCCAGATATTAACATCGAAGAAGAATACCATGATTTAGCAGCACAAATAGCTGAAAATATTTTAAGACAAAGATTAGAGCGATGTCTTGTCGAAAAAGTTAGCTATATTAAGTTGACAGAAAATATTACCAATACTCAATTATCTAGACTAGAAATGGCTGCTAGAGAAGGATTGAATACACTTCATAATTTACAATCTTGTGCTTATTTACCAATTTGCAATTTGTTAAATAATTTAACTTCAAAAGCTCGTGAACAATATAGAAATACTCAAGTATCGGGAACTAAATCCTCCTTAGAAGAGAAAATTAAAATTTGGCTTGAAAAACCTATAGGTAATTCTAAATCATGGCTACCAAATCCCGAAGAACTAACAGTAAATGTTGCTGGAGTAATCCGAGAAATTCAACCTAATTCTAATTTGGCGAAAGAATATACTCTGCGTTTTATTATGGCAGTTGCAAAGAAAGCTAAAAAGGAGAACAATTAATGACAATGACACAGTTATTTCACCAAGAAACTGAATTTCAGCGTAACCAGCGTCATATTATTAAACGTATTATTATACGAGGTAATTTAATCTTAGATACACCAACTTGTTTAGGAAGTGGAGATTCTGAAAGTCCAACTGACTTATCATTATTGAGAGATAGTGTTAGTAACCATGCTCTTTTAACCGGTGCTTCTATTGCTGGTGCTATACGGAACTATTTACGGGAATACCAAAACAGTGATGAATCTTCGTTATTTGGAGGACTACGTACTCATGAGGATGGTGATCAAAGTCCACTAATTATCAATGATGCAATTAGTAGTGAAATAATTCAACCTGAACTCAGAGATGGTGTCAAAATTAATAGTGTCACTCGCACAGCAGACCCTAAAAAGAAATATGATTTAGAACTCTTGCAAGCAGGTGCAGAATTTCCTCTATGTTTTGAGCTATTGATAGAAAAAGAATCTGATGAATCTAGTTTAATAAAAGGATTAGCGATCGCACTCCAAGGTTTAAAACAAGGTGAAATTAGTTTAGGAATCAAAAAACATCGTGGTTTTGGTCGCTGTCATATCAAAGAGTGGCAAGTATGGCAATTTGATTTAACAGATTATCAACAAAGATTAGATTGGTTAAGATTTGAACATTGGCAGTTATTTCCTGATTATCCAACTCATGAATTAATTGCACAAGCATTAAATGTATCTCTGGATGAAAAAGATGATCAGCGCGAGTTCTGTAAAATTGATACTACATTTACTCTTGCTAGTCCTTTATTAATTCGTTCTGGTCAAGCATCCAGTGATAAAGCACCCGATGTAGTACATTTAAAATCACGACGTAATGGAGAATTAAAACCTGTTTTATCTGGTACATCTTTAGCTGGAGTGTTACGTCATCGTGCAGAACGTATCATTAATACAATTGGCAAAAATGTCAGTATTATCGAAGATATCTTTGGATCAGATTTATCTAAAAACAAAATTTCAGAAGCAAAAGCTAGTCGTTTAATAGTTCATGAAAGCGTCATTGAAAACACCACAGATTTAGTACAAAATCGCATAGCTATTGACCGTTTTACTGGTGGTACTTTGTATGGTGCATTATTCAATGAACAGCCAATATTTTCTAAAAAGGATACAAAAAAGGATACACATTTTAAATTAAATCTTGAATTACGTAATCCAGAAAATCATGAAATTGGTTTACTTTTGTTATTACTAAAAGATTTATGGACTGGAGATTTACCAGTAGGAGGTACAAGCAGTATTGGTAGAGGGAGATTACAAGGAAAAGATGTAACTATTACTTTACAAAAAAAGGGAGAAAAAACAACATTTACTATTGTACAATCTTCACCACAAGAAAATTTAGTTATCAATGATGCTGACTCGTTAGAAAAATTTGTTTCTGCATTAAATAAGGAGGTTAACAAATGAATAAACCAAAATGTAAACATTTAGAAATACCAGATAATTCTGATTTGAAAGTATGGATAGAAGAACAAGCTAAAGATAATCAATTAAAGTATCTTTTGGCTCATGCTAATGATGGTGTAATATGGGGATATTTTAATAAAAGCTATCACCTAATAACTGCGGATAGTGTTTTTCCACAATTCCCAAAATTACATTGTGATACACTACAACAATGTCGTATTTTTGGTAATAAATCAGAAGTAATGATTTGGAAAACAGATAGAGGTTTTAAAGCCCGTCTGATTGAAGATGACCATTTAACAAAGAAAGATTATATCACCGAAGCTCAAGTTCTCTGGGGAACTCAGAAAGAGGAAGAAAAAGATGATTTTACTCTAGTTTCTGATGGTAAACAAGGTTTAAGACACGCTGTACCTTTAACTGGTATTAATTTTAAAGACAATGAACGTCCTTTGCGTTTAACTGTTCATCACTATATTGATTACGATGATTCTGGTGTAGCTCGAATTGATCTAAGTCGTCTGGTTAACTTAACTACTTTTCAGGAGGTTAGAAAATGAATCCTAAACATAATAATGATATTCCAAAATCTATTACAATTAGAGAACGTAGTAGAGATAAAGATATTCAGCGTCAAGCAGTAGCTCCCTATAATTTCGTAGAATTGCCAGAGAAGGTTCTAGAAGTATCACTAGACTCTCTACCAAAGGAAAACAGTTATTATTTGCGAAGTGATAATTGTTACACTGGCAGAATTGAATGTACTTTAACTACTGAATCACCTCTTTATATTAGATGTGGGTTCACAAAAGATGAATTTGAAAGTGGTGTAAAATCAAAAGATTTACCAAATTTCTTTTATACTAACCCTTTAGGAGAATCTACAAAACCTGTTATTCCTGGTAGTAGTTTGAGAGGAATGTTAAGGAATTTGATTGAAATTATTACTTTCAGTAAAATAGATCAAGTTTCTGATCATCAGCGATTATTTTTTCGTGCAGTAGCAGTAAGTCAGAATACAGACTCTTTAGGAAAAGAATATCAAAAATACGTAGATAATTTAAGAAACAAAACAATTCAAGCAGGTTATCTTAAAAAAGATTACGAAGGATGGTATATACAACCAGCGAAAAAAGAACAGGGTGCAACATTTGCTTGGGTTAGAGAAGGAGACTTAGAGATACAAGAGTTAATAAAATTTGATGAGGATGGTTATAAACCACAGTATATTCCTGTAAGTTATAGACAAGTAGCAATTGATTACAATGATAGAGCTAAAAGGCTTTTTGCATCAGATGTTGATACACCAAATACTTATCCTCAAAAAAAAGGAGTTCTTGTCACCAGTGGAAATATGAAACAAGATAATAGTGATAAACTTTCCCCACGTAGAAATCACTGTCTTGTTTTTGACTATTTAGTATTTGAATCTGATTCAAATGTAGAAAAATTGAGATTGGATGAAAGAGCTATAGAATATTATCGAAATGCACTAACTGATTTTCAAAAAGAATCTCCCTTTAGCAAGGATTGGGGAATGTTGAATGAAAATTGTTCTGTTGTTTTTTACTATCCCCCCGAAAATGGAAATAAAGTAGTCTTTTTTGGTCAAAGTCCTAATTTTCGTATTCCTTACACTCATCAAGATAATGGATATGCTGCTACCGTTGCTGATTTTATTCCCACACATTTAACAAGTAAGAAAGAAAATTCTAAAATTGACTTGCTTGACTTAGCTGATGCAATTTTTGGTTGGGTTGACAAAAAAGAACTGCCTGAGAATATGCGTCAACGTGCAAGTAGAGTATTTGTAACAGATGCACAATATCAATCTGATGCAAGAGGTATTTGGTATAAAGGTAATTTTAATGATACCATTACACCCCAAATTCTTAGCGAACCAAAACCCACTTGCTTTCAACATTATTTAGTTCAGCCTGAAAAAGATAATCCTCAAGCTGACAAAGCCAAATTAAAACATTATGCTAGTCAACCAGAATCAGAAACAGTGATTCGAGGGCATAAACTTTATTGGCATAAAGGAAAAAATCATAACTTTGAGCATCCAGATGGTAATAAGGCTACAGGAACTCAAGTAACTAAAATTAAACCTATAAATTCAGGAGTTAAGTTTAAGTTTTATATCCATTTTGAAAACCTCACTAATATTGAATTAGGCGCATTATTATGGGTACTCGATATTGCTCAAAGAGAAGATGAAAAAGATAAGCAATATCGTCTCAAACTAGGGATGGGTAAACCTTTAGGTATGGGATCTATTAAAGTTGAACCTAATTTATGTTTGAGCGATCGCCAACAAAGATACAGAAGTTTATTTAGCAGTAATGATTGGAACAATGGAGAGATAGAACAATCAGATAATAATTTATCGAAATATAAGGTTAATTTTGAAGAAGAGTTAATTAATCAACTTCATAATAGTGGAGTTTATCAAGATTTTAAAGAATTTGATAAAATCACTAGAATTCAAATGCTGCTAGGAATGTTGGTATGGGAGGAAAATCCTTCAGAACAATATATCGAACAAAGACGTTACATGGAAATCAAGCGTGAAAAACGTCCGCGAATTAATGATTCCAATGAATATAAAGAACGTCCCGTACTTCCAACACCACTTCAAGTCATGGGATGGAATGATAACCGTAGACTTAATAATCCCCTTCCTTTACCTTTAAGTCCAAATGGCACTAATAATATTCCAAAACCTATACCTAAGCCTAAAAGTAGTGATGTAGGTAAGCCGATTAAAAAAAGTCAGCAGTCTCAGGAAAATCCCAATTCTGACTCTAAAGAGAGTCATTTTAATCCTTTAGCTAGACCACAAAGACCGAAAAAATAAAAGCGATCACGCACTTCCCTCTCCATCACCTCTCAGAAACCAATGAACCTACCGAACTGATGATAGATGAACACTTCCAAACCCTGACTACATTCCCCCCACGCAACTTTCAACGAGAAGCGATCGCTAAACTCCTCCACCGTCAAGACATCCTTCTCCGCGCCCCCACAGGGTCAGGGAAAACCTCTTGTTTTTATTCAACACAGTAATTATCATAGGCTTTTTTTAAAGCATCTTTAACCCCTTTTGCCACCCAATCAGGATTTAAAACCCTAGCACTAGCACCGTACTGTAGCATTCTTTGACGAAACCAAAATATACAGTCTTCCTGAGTTAAAATATCAACATATTCTGTAGTTTCTAGTGAGGAAATAACTGTTTCGTGGGGTCTGCGGGGTCTATAACTCGCTAAATCTCCTGTCAGACGGTAGGTAATATCTAGAGTAGGAAATTTACTATAAGTCCAGGGGGTCTGGGAAACTCCACCAACTCTAGTAATGCGGTCTACTCTCAAAGTGATGTTCTGTTCAGCATTGGGTCTGGTTTCAAGATGAGAACTACGAAAGTCGGGAACTAAAGCAAATAAATAGAGAACACTGTTATGTAATCTCAGTTCGGACTTATCTAAATCCCAGAATGTTTCTTTACCTTTTCTGCTGCGATACCAAACCACAAAGCGGCGTTTCTGCTGAAATCTTTGCTGTAACTGACGCACAACTTCATTGATTTTATCTTCACTGTAATCTGTAGGTGGATGAAAGTCTGTTCTTAGTCCAGGGGACTTAGGTTTTTGAAAGTTACCAATGCGGTGAATATGCCCAGCTTCCGCAGAAAAACCCAGACTCGCCAATAACTCAGAGGCCATTGCTAATGCTTGTCTTTGTTCTTCAGATAAGATAACGGGAAACACTGATGTCACTAACTCATAAGGACGGTTGGGTGCAGCCTTAATTTCAAAACCGCAGTCTCGGAGTTTACCAATGGCACGAGCAATTTTCTGTGATAAATCACCAGCTTCAAAACCGCGATCGCTCAACAAGATTTCCAACTCGGCTTTTTTACAGGGTTTTTCCGCCAGCAGCTTCAATAACTCCAACATAAAACCCAATTGATTAGAGTTATTATCATTTTTTGATGACATCTTTACTGAGAGAAGTAATATACTATCTCCAGTATTACTAAGTAAGTCATATTTTGCTTAGATTGCTGAATTCCATAACAATGTAAGCACTATTTGTGTATGAGTAGAGGATTTTTGAGGGAGGGTAGCAATTCATATCGCCTACATCAAGTTTCAGTCCCGCTTTTCGGGATTCGTTACCCAGGTAAATACATGGGGTTTTACCCTCCCATGAAATGGATTATAGCATTCTCTCTTATGGATTCAAGTGTTGATATGGAAAATATAATTTTTGGTGTTGATATAGGAAATATGAATTATTTGACAAACAAATCACAACTAATGTAAGATTTAAGTCAGTAAAAAATACAAAAGTGTCGCCTGAACTTGTACTTCACGCGACACTCTTACACTTTTTCAAGGGACTAATTTTTTTAGCCACTCAAATATTCTTTTGGAAAAAATCACAAATCATTATGGCACAAGAACAAATAAAAAGTCCACAACTTCAATTAAACCTAAGCCGTTATCAAGTTCCCATGCCTTTCAAGAGCGAAAACATCGGAACTACAAAAGCCAGTAAATTTATCAAGATTCTGACGGATAAGGACATTTCAGCTAGGGAAATTCGTCAAAAAGTCAAAAAAGGTAACTTTGAAATTACCTGTGATGATGGTTCAGTAATTCTCATTACACTTTTAAACAAGACTGAATCTAGAAGATATATTCTGCATATAAGCTTGATTTCTGCGAGTTTTTTAGAAGTTGCTGCTTAAAAAGCACAGTTACCAAGTTTCTTAAACCAGAATTTCTTGTAGGGGTGCGGTTTCCGTACCCTGATAATGTGATTTATCTAATTTAACTAGGTTTCCTGTGAGATATAGTCATTTTTTGACTACATCTAGTTTTTTAAAGGTATTAAAGTAGTCTCATCCAAACAATACTTACCCTACCGTGAAAGTTTCTTTACTTCCTCAATACTCAAAATTGAATCCGGGGGTCGGTACTTGTCCTTTGCAATGTATCCAAACCTGTAAGGTTAAACAACAAGCACCCAACTTTGGAGAAGGTGATCATTGTCCTTTATCTTCCCACCAAGCAGAAACTTATGCTGCAATTACCAACAGTGACGCTGACATTATCTTTAATAAATCTGCTACGGGAGACGGTAAATCATTAGCTGCTTATTTAGTATCATTGCTCAATAATTGGTTGAGGGTAATTGGACTGTACCCAACTATTGAGTTAGTAACAGACCAAGAAAGACAGATTTATGGTTATTTCGAGCAGTTTAATCCACAGGGAATTGATGGAGTGGATAGCCTCTATGGTGCAAAGTTAGCTCAATTGGTTGAACAGGGAGAAAAGAGTAACAAGTTTAAAGAATTACTATTTATCTTTAAACAAAAATATGTGATTCTTACCAACCCTGATATTTTTCATTTAGTTACGCATTTTCGTTATCATAACCCAGCTTATAATCGAGCAGAATTACCAATTATTTTAGCTAGGAATCTTGATTTATATATAGCTGATGAGTTCCATATTTTTGGCGTACATCAGGAAGCAGCTATTCTTAACAGTTTGTTATTAATTCGTCATAATCGTCCGAAAAGACGACAGATGAAGTTTCTGTTTACTTCTGCAACTCCCAAACCAGATTTTATTAAAAAGCTCAAACAATCTGGATTTAAAGTTAAAGAAATAGCTGGGGATTATGTTAGTCAACCTACTCCCGGTTATCGTCAAATATGTCAAGCAGTAACTCTAGAGTTTATTCCATTAGAACAAGATAGTGATTCTCTAACTTGGCTGACTCAACAAGCTCCAAATATTCGTAATATTTTACAAACAGAAGGTAGAGGACGGGGTTTAATTATTCTTAACTCTGTGGCTTTGGTAAGTAGAACAGTTAGAGAATTACAGAAATTAATACCTGATATTATCGTTTGTGAAGTCAGTGGACGTATTGATAGACAAGAAAGGTCTGTAACTCACACAGCCTTGAAAGATGCTGATAAACCTGTATTAGTTGTGGGAACTTCAGCAGTTGATGTAGGTGTTGATTTTAGAATTCATTTACTAATTTTTGAAGCCAGTGATTCAGCCACCATTATTCAAAGATTAGGTCGTCTTGGTCGTCATGCAGGATTTTCTGATTATCAAGCTTTTGTGCTTTTATCTAATCGTACTCCTTGGATTAAATCTAGGTTAGAGAAAGAATTAACTAATTCAGAATATGACCGTCTTCAGTTCCGAGAAATCATTGAAGAAGTTTTTAATCCTACCAAAGATTTTGAACAATACCGCAATTATTGGGGGGCATTACAAGCACAGGGAATGTTATTCAGCATGAGTAATAAAAAACAAGGAGTAATGCAACCATTACAAGATAAAATAGCTGAAGATTTACGTCTTGTTTACGGTGAACAACTAGATAAAAAACGCGGACATTGGTATGCTCTTAGTAACGATAAAACCGGAGTTGGTAAAGCAGTACAAGAGGAACTATTACGATTTAGAGGTGGTTCTGATTTACAAGCCGCAGTGTGGGATCAAGGACGGTTTTACACCTATGATTTATTGAAGTTGTTACCCTGGGCTGAAGTTGAAATAGTTGATAGAGATGATTTCTTAAAAGCTGCAAAACAGGCTAATCATCCCCACACAGAATTTCCTGATAAATATATTCAAGTTTATCTCAAAATCCAACGCTGGTCAGATACCAGATTTTCCGTTGGTTTGGAATGCGATCGCCTGAACGACGAACTCAAACAATGTACTCTTTCTTTCATTGATAAACTTAGTATTACTGGACACCCACAAACAGAAGTTAGTCGTTGTTTAAGAAATAGAAAACTATTGGCATTTTTAGTACAGGTAAATCGCTCTCAAGCTAATAGTCATTGGGAAATTACTCGGAATCTTTATTTAAGTCATACCTTTGGATTATACCGACTCAAAGATGCAGACGGACAATTTTATGCTTGTGCTTTTAATCAAGATGCTTTGTTATTAGAAGCAATCAAATGGAAAATCAAATTTTGTGAAAGAAGTAAACCTTACATTTTTTAAACTATGCCTACTCTATTGCAAACATTACTGATTGAAACATTATCAGAAAATACAGACCCAATTTTACGCTTATTTATTGATACAATATTACCAGCAATGGAAAGGGAATTTGGACTCATTCCGGCTATGGGTGGTTCAGAAATAGTACATTATCAAAATTTAGTTAAACAGGGGGATAAATACGCCCAAGAAAATGCTAAACGCTGGGCAAATAAACCTGACCAAAGTTTATTAGTTCATGTTCTAAATGGACTATTAACAGCTTGGAATTTAAGTGTTTATTTACCTCAAAATTTACAATTACAACCTGTTGAAAAAAAGTTATTATGTTTGGGGTTGACCTTACATGATTATAATAAATATGTACGGGGTCAAGGAGAAGAACAACCACCACCAAAAGCTCACGAAATTGATGACATTATTAACTTGTGTCGAGATTTAGGGACTAAATTAAACTTTCAAGAGTTTTGGGAAGAATGGCCAAAATATTTATTAGAAATAGCATTTTTAGCCCAAAATACACAATTCAGTGTTGACAGCAATCCTGTAATTTCTAATTGGGAAAATGACCAACGAGAATTTACTATAGATGACCGTCGTTTAAATGATGTTTTGCGCCATTTACTCGCTTTTGGTGATGTTGCGGTGCATATATCAGACCCCGCAGAAATTGTTACTAGTACCAAAGGCGATCGCTTACGAGATCATTTATATTGGTTAAATATCCCCAAAAAGTTAGTTTATCATCGTCTGCGAGATTGTCGGGGATTAATTACCAACCAAATTCATAATGCAGTTGTTAATTTTGCGCGTCAATTAGGTTGGGAAGAAATTCTATGTTTTGCCCAAGGTGTGATTTATTTAGCACCATCTAATACAGAGATGCCAGAATTAACAGAAATTCAAACAGCCGTTTGGGAAAATTTAATTTATGGAGATGAAGAAAATAATCAAAAAGGATTAGCCGCATATTTTCAAAGTGGTGATGTTGGCTTTGTTCGTGATGGTAAGGGTGTAAAAATTGCCCCACAAACTTTAGAATTATTCAGTTCTGGTGATTTGATTCGATTGCTTCCTGAAGTCGTGCAAGTTAAAGTAGCCAATGCTAAAGTTCCTGCCACACCCAAACGATTAGAAAAATTAACCCTCAATGATACAGAACGAACTTTTTTATTAAAAGGTGCAGATATTCGGGCTGACCGATTAGCAGAGTTAATTATTCTGGCACAACGAGAGTTTTTTGAAGGTTCTCAGGATTATATAACTTGGATTTTGACAACTTTAGAATTACAAAATCATATCACCCCAGAACAAACACAGGTACAATCTGGAGGAGTAAACTATGGTTGGTATCAAGTTGCGGCTTATTATATTGCGGATCATGCAACTTTAGATGAACAACAAATAAGAGAGTATTTGCAAGAATTAAGTAATAAACTAGCAACTTGGGCAACTGAAAACGCATTACTCAAGGAAACAGCGAATCCCACCCATGAGGCTTTTATTAAATATTTAGATCAATACCTAGAAATTTGCCCTAACCATCAGGCCAGTGAGTTTGCCAATGAATTAGCTGCATACTCCAACGCTAAAGTCACCAATCAACCTATTTGTTCTTTGAGTAGTGGTGAATCACAAGCGGAAGAACAATTAGATACTGTAGTGTTGTTTAAACCTCAACAATATAGTAATAAAAATGCTTTGGGTGGAGGACGCATTAAACGAGGTATATCTAAAATTTGGGCATTGGAAATGCTCTTACGTCAAGCTATTTGGGCTGCACCACCAGGGAAACTAGAAGAACAACAACCAGTATTTCTTTATATATTCCCAGCTTATGTTTACTCTCCCCAAGTTGCTAGGGCTGTAAAAGCATTAGTCCAAGAATTTAAACGAGTTAATCTTTGGGAAGTCCGCAAACATTGGTTAGATGCGGGAATGCACCACAACGGACTGCAAAATTTACCTTGGAGAGAAGAATCAGAAGCAGGGAGATTTTCACGAAATTATTCGACCAAAGACTTGCCGTTTATGGCTATGACTTACACCACCACCAGAGGAAAAACAGTTACCGATGCTTGGGTAGAACCTATTTATTTGACCTTAGCTTTGCCTCTTCTATTGGGTGTAAAAGTCGTTGCTACTAGCAGTCCTGATCCACTTTATGCCAGTGATCAAGAGTTTTCTGAATCTGCAATTTTGGACGGTGCAGCAGGATTTTGGCAGTTATTTGGTACACCTCAAAATCTGAGAATACAAGATTTATCACCTGCATTAAACCGACTGTTAATAGCCTACAGTTTGCATTTGGATAACCGTAGTAAAAAACCCGATGCTCGTTGGCAAGCATTGAATGGCACAGTCAGGGATTTAGTAACTGATGTTTTAAATATCTTTGCAATTGCTAATGAGGGATTTCGTAACACTAAAAAAGAACCAGGAACAGAAGATGTTAAACGAATTTGGAATTATGCCCAAACCTGGGTAAAAGGAGACACAAATATGCAAGACAAATTGAAATTAATCCAGCGCATTGTTACAGAATATCGTCAATTTTATCAAGTCAATTTAGGTGAATCCAGTCATGCAATCCTGTTACCTATCTCTAAATCTTTAGAGGTAATTCTGACAGTTCCTGAACATATTCACCGGGAAGATATCATCCTTCAGGGTGCTGGACAGCTTCATGATGCCTTAGAACGTCAAGAAGCTTATAAACGTCCCTACTTACTAGATAAATCTGTAGATATTAGTACCCGCAAGAGTCAGGAATTAATGGCGATTCACCAATTTATAACTACCTGTGTTGATGATTTATTTCTGGGACTTTATAAAGGCGATCGCGCACTGCTCCAAGAAAACCGCAACCGCATTAAATCCGGGGTTGAATTTGCCTATCGTTGGTCAGCTTTGCAATCAAAAAATACTGAAAAACCTGAATCATAAGGAATAGAAAACATGAACTTAACCACACTAAAATCCGAATTTCATCCTGCTTTTCCCCGGTTAGCATCTGGCAAATATATTCACTTTATCATGTTACGCCACAGTCAATCTTTTCCGGTGTTTCAAACTGATGGCGTTCTCAATACTGCGCGAACTCAAGCTGGTTTAGAAGCGAAAGAACCTATCAGTCGTTTGGTAATGTTCAAACGTAAGCAAATTACACCAGAACGATTGGGAGGAAGGGAATTATTACGTTCTCTCAATTTAACCAGTGGTAACTCCAAAGAAACAGATAAATTCTGTGAATACAACGGTGAAAACTCCTGCAAAAAATGCCCAGATTGTATTATCTACGGTTTTGCTATTGGTGATAGTGGTTCAGAGCGTTCTAAAGTTTATTCGGATTCCGCTTTTTCGCTGAGTTCTTATGAACAATCTCACCGTAGTTTTACCTTTAATGCTCCTTTTGAAGGGGGTACTATGAGTGAACAAGGGGTAATGCGAAGTGCAATTAATGAATTAGACCATGTTCTCCCAGAAATCACATTCCCCACTGTAGAAACCCTCCGTGACCCTACATTTGAAGGCTTTCTATATGTGTTAGGAAATCTAATGCGAACCCGTCGTTATGGCGCACAGGAATCACGGACAGGAACAATGTCAAATCATATTATTGGTATTGTTTTATGTGATGGTGAAATCTTTAGTAATTTACATTTAACTCAGGCATTGTATGATGCGTTGAAACCAGATATCAATGCACCAATTGTAGATATTATTGCCAAAGCAGCAGAAGTGACAACTAATTTACTCAATCAAGAACCAGTACGGAAAACTCAAGTAATTATGGGTTCTCAATTAACTGATTTATTAGGTGAAACTTTAGCTATTTATCAAAATGAAACCGCTTTGCAAAATACCCTAACAACGCTATATCAACAAACCAAAACCTATGCTGAAACTTACGGTGCTGTAGCTAAAAAAGGCAAAGGTAAATAGAGTTAAAAAATCAAGCTTGTCGGTAATGTTGGGTTTCGCTTTGCTTAACCCAACCTACAATTTTTAAATTAACAACTTTTGAATAATATGATTTTCTACCAATGTGATTTAACTTTGCATGATAATGTTTTTTTTGCAAGTCGGGAAATGGGTATTCTCTACGAAACTGAGAAATATCTGCACAATTGGGCGTTGAGTTTTGCCTTTTTTGAAACTGCGTATATTCCTAGACCTTATCGCCTAAAAGGTATAAATGCCCAAAAACCCAGTTATTTAGATTCTAGTCAAGAACAAAATCTTTTACATCTAAATGAAGCTGGGATTTATGTTTTTCCGGCTTTACCGATTACTTGGTCATATCAAGTAAACACTTTTAAAGCCGCCCAAGTTTCCTATTATGGTAAATCTGCACAATTTGGTGGTGAAGGAGCAAAACGCAATTACCCTGTTAACTATGGAAGGGCTAAAGAATTGGCTGTAGGTAGTCACTATAAGACTTATATTATAGCTCATGAAACTATCAAAATTCCCAGGTGGATTAGATTAGGTAAATGGTCATCTAAAATAAAAATTGAAAAGAGGGAAATTACAGATATCAAAGAAAAATCAGGACAATATATTACCAAGCATCCTTTAAATCCTTTGGATTTGTCCTCATCAACCAAATTATTGCTTTACAACCGAATTGTTATGCCCCCAGCAAGTTTAGTTAGTCAAGCTCAACTAACTGGAGGTTATTATGAATTACCCGATAAAACTTGTTTACCTGTGGGAGTAGCTTATGGCGCAAGTACAGTTGTATCTTCCTAAAATTATGACTTTACAAAGTTTAGTAATTCAATTAGGTGCTGCTAGTGAAAGCACTATTCCCACTACATTAGGTAGAGCGATTCATGCTCAAGTTATGCAATGGTTAAGTTTAGGAGATGCACAAATAGCAACGGCAGTTCATGATAGTCAAGAATCACCTTTGAGTTTATCAGGATTAATTGGTTATCGTCGCAAACAAGGTATACAACTAGGTGATGATTTTGTTGTTCGGATCTCTCTTTTAGATAGTAATTTAATTCAACCTTTGCTACAGGGTATAGAATCTTCCCACAATAAATCTATTTATTTAGGAAAATGCCCCTTTGTAATTCGTAGTATTTATTCACTACCAGGGACTCATCCTCTAGTAGATTCCTCTGATTACACCATATTGGCAAATACATCAGTCTCTAGTGATATCACTTTGCAATTTCTCTCTCCCACCAGTTTTAAACAGAATCAAAATATCCAACCTTTTCCATTACCCGATTTAGTATTTAACAGTTTACTCCGTCGTTGGAATAGATTTGCACCCACAGAATTACAATTTCCTCAAGTTGAATGGCAGGGTTTAGTTTCTGCTTTTGAACTGAAAACTCATGCTTTGAAGATGGAAGCTGGTGCAGAAATTGGTACGGTCGGCTGGGTAAAATATCGGTTTCCAGACCCCGAACAAGCCAGAATTGCCACTGTTTTAGCTAACTTCGCTGTCTTTTCTGGAGTCGGACGGAAAACAGCTATGGGTATGGGACAAGTAAGAATTTAGA
>NZ_JADEWA010000443.1:0-4524 GCF_015207865.1 Dolichospermum sp. LEGE 00246 | reverse complement strand
CCCCCCACTCCCCCCACTCCCCTATTAGGGTATTTCCTCCTTTGGCTGTGAGGCTGATTTAATTGCTGGTATTTCTAAGAATTTTTTGGTTTCTGCAAGTAGGCGATCGCCCCATAGGTTTTCTTTGAGAAAATCTAAATTGGCATAACGGGAATCTATGCGGAGTGCGGATACTCCCATTTCTAAACTTTTTTGTTTATCGCCCTGATTATAGGATGCTACGGCTAAAGCAAGTAAAGGTTCTGCGGCTTTTTTGTCAATATTAACTGCTGTTTGCCACTGCTGAATTGCGCCCGGAATGTCACCTTGTTCGTATTTAATTAAACCAATATTGTTAATTGCTGGCCAAAACTTTTTATCTTGGTTAACTGCTAAATTAAATTGAGCGATCGCATCTGGGAATTTCTGTAACATAAAGTAAGCATTACCCAAATCAAACAAACCCCCGGAATAATTGGGTTTTAATTTCAAACCCGCTTGATAATGGCTAATAGCTCCTTGGTAATCTTTTTTTTGAAATTTGGCTGAACCCAATGCAAACAGCACTTCAGGATTTTTAGGATTGAGGGTTTGGGCTTTGTTCAAGGAGATGACAGCTTGATCAAGATCTCGATTTTGTAAATGTAAACTTCCCAGTAACCACCATATTTTGTCATTCTGTGGGGCTAATTTCACCGCCAATTGCGCTCTAAGTAAAGCTGTTTCAACTTGCTGAAACTGAGCTAATTGAGCCGCTTCCTGGGCTAAATTCAAGCCCTGTTTCTCTAACTGAGCATTATCAACTTGCACTGTATGCGGAATGAATGCCTGAGCATGGGCAGCTTTTGGCAAACTCCATAAACTGATTGCCACTAAAAGCGAAATTAACCGAATATATTTTGGCACACTACCACCTTCTAGTCCGAATATTAGAATCTTATCGCTAACGCTTTCGCTTAAGATAGCTTAACAAAATCAGATAGGATGGTCATTGGTCATTGGTCATTGGGTAATTTTATTCTTCCTTCTGGTAGAGTCGAACTCAGGTTATCCCGCGCTCCTCTCTGTTAAATCTGGGCGTGCGGCTTTCACTGCACCCAGCTTCCGATGTTCTTAGCTTTCGCGTTTGCGCTTGTCTCCTGCAAGAATCGCTTTATACACTCGTTTTTGTAGGCGGAATAAAATCACGGCGGAATTT
Organism: Dolichospermum sp. LEGE 00246; assembly: GCF_015207865.1. Taxonomy (NCBI): domain Bacteria; kingdom Bacillati; phylum Cyanobacteriota; class Cyanophyceae; order Nostocales; family Aphanizomenonaceae; genus Dolichospermum; species Dolichospermum sp. LEGE 00246. The sequence goes on along the minus strand of NZ_JADEWA010000443.1, from coordinate 3,347 downwards.
CTTCTGTGGGTAATGTCATCCAAGGTTCACTAATGTTGTCACTGTGCCTAACCATGCTCTACTCTAATTTGTGTGTTCTGAACACATCAGACCAATTACGGTCTGTCCTACCCGAATTGAAGGGATTCCACTGCTCGTCTAGCCTACTTAGGGTTTGACCTCTCTTAGACCTTCAATCCGTTTTTATTCGTTCCCTCCGTTGATTGATTGTTCCGTTAGATGTAGCCAATTCAACCACTGGATTCCCTGGACTCAAGCCGCTATTGAAAGAAAATGCGGCGGGAATTAACTCCAGTGAGGTCGGGTTTTTGTATTGTGTCCCGCAATCGGATAGGTTGCTTTTCCAGGCTCGGTTTCATCATGGGAACTTCCCGTTAGCGCCAGTGTCACCCCACAATGGATGTCTGATTGCGCCCTGTTTCCAGCTTCACCCTCCAGATACCGAGTCTGGTCAGTGTGGACAGATAGGGGTTCATACCTGAGTCTGGTAGATGGGACTTTCACCCATATCTAGCCGAGAGTTCAACCTTTCTCCGTCGTCGGGTTTGGTTGGTGAGGTTATTTACGGACTTTCACCGTGATTCACTCACAACGAATCGTACTCCTTCTTCCTTCTGAACTCCTGATAGCGCAGCGTGGCGTTAGAGGATGTTTGAAAAGTTTCCGGCGATTAGAAAGATACCTCCGGCTCCCGTTAGGGATACGCTACTACACAAACAAAGTCCACACTTCGACAGGTGTTACAGTGAGCTTGTCGAACTGCTCAGTGACCACCTGCGTGGACTAACTAAAAATCAAGGCTTTTGAACCCACATTCCGCACCTTCTAGTCGCCCTTGCAAGTAATAAATTAGACTTTTCAAACACCCTCTTAGCCATACTCCTGAACTCCTGACTCCTGGGACAAAATTGGCAGAGTAACGGTGAAAGTAGTACCTTCGCCTAGATTGCTAGTTACTTGAATTTGTCCTTGATGATGCTTGATAATGGCTTGAGCGATCGCTAATCCTAATCCTGAACCAGTAGTTGTGGCTGTAGCGGTTTTCCCACCTCTATGAGTTCGTGCTGGATCAACTCGATAAAAGCGGTCAAATAATTTTGGTAGCGCGTCCGCAGGAATACCAGTGCCAGTATCACTAACTTTTATTTGTAAATGAGAATTAGTGTAACGCCTGCCTGTAACTCGATTTATCCCCTCTATTCTTTCTAACTCCACTTTTATGACTCCTTGAGGTGGAGTATATTGCAAAGCATTACCAATCAAATTTGTAAATAGCCTGACTAATTGTTCCCAATTCCCCCTGAGAGTAAACCAATTTTCTAGTAATTCAGGATTAACTTTTGTCAGCGCAGAATCAACTAAATTCAAAACCAGATTAATTTGTTTTTCTCTAGCTACCAGTTGTTGTTCTTCTACAACTTCCATTAATAAAGCATCAAGAGGACAAGATGAAAATAAATCTGTGCTAATACCACTATCTTGTCTAGCCAAAAATAGCAAATCGTTAACTAACTTCCCCAATCTTTGAGTAAGTCGTTCTACTACCTTTAATTGTTGTTTATATTCAACCGTATTCTTTTCTTCTTCCCCTGCATCCAAATCAGCCAAAGCAATTTGAACATTAGTTTGAATTAAAGCAATCGGACTTCTTAATTCATGAGAAGCATCAGCAGTAAATTGTTTTAGGCGTTGATAAGATTCTCCCACAGGTTCCATCGCCTTACCCGATAAAAACCAACCACTAGCCGCCACTGACAATAGCATTAAACTAATACCTAAAGCCAAATCGAAAATTAATTCCCGGCTAGGTTTCGTCACCTCAAACCAAGGATGACTAACTCGTAAATATCCTAAAACTTGTCTTCCTTTTTCTATCCTTTTCGTAACTTGTCTAAATAACTGTGCAGATTCTCCCCATCCTCCCATGCCCTCTATTCGCACAGTTTCACCTGTATGATGAGCATGAATAGGAATATCTAGTATTTCCGAAAAAGTTGACCACAATAATTCACCATTAGGACTAAACCACTCTAAATCAATCCGATCATCTTCGGCATTTTCAGCATTATTAGGAAAACTAGCTTCTACATTTACTCGTAATTGAGTCGGTTGAAATTTTATCGGTTCAATTACTAAAGAACGCTCGACAACTTCCACTACATGATATAGTGTATCATCAATGCGCTCAACTAATGTACTACGAACATATAAATATACTCCACTAGCAAATAATAATAGTAAAATTGCCGTTATAGCCGTGTACCAAATTGCCAACCGCCGACGAGTAGCTTGAAACAGATAAATAGACATAAAATGAATAAATTGATAACCTCTCAAGATTTAAGATCATATCCCGGAGTTTATGATCATATAAATTTTTAGAGGATGTTTGAAAAGTCGTATCCCGTAATTTTCATCACATTTTTACCCCCCTTTCCCCTTGTAAAGGGGGGTAAAAATAAAAATCCAGTTCCCTCCCCAAAGCATCGGGGAGGGTTAGGGTGGAGTAAAAAATATTTGATACATCAACCATAACTTTTAAAACACCCTCTTAGCAAGATAGAGTAGTTATACGGCTATTTTAACAATATCTCTAAGATCGGCAATTCTTTCACTTAATATAGTGTGAGCCTAAGTACCTCCGGTGAGTGAGTACGCGAGTTCACTACAGAAAAATTGGAATCTCAGTTATTTATTATACTAAAAGCGGTTGAGACATGGACTTTTGTAAAATCACGAAAACCCCAGATTTGTAGGGGTTTAGCACTGCTCATTGGTATCAACTTAGGCTACAAATAGCTTATTTGTTTAGCCTCCAAAACCGCCCGGAACTTAAGTTCCGGTCTAATAGCCAAAGTAAACTTCAGTTTACTAAAGAATTTAAAAATTTTTACGGTTATTTAGTCATCAAAAGACAACTTTTGCTATTAGACCAGGAATTAACTCCCAGTTGGGTTGTCGGTTTTGCGTTAAGTTGACACCTATGATCACTGCTAAACCCAAAGAACCTCATCCTCTGGAGGATAGTCGTCTTTGAAAAAATCACACAACAGCCAGGATGAGTCTACAATGGGGAATATTTTAAGTAATTGGACAAAAATATTTACAGTCATTGCGAGCGAAGGGAAGCAATCACAACCATTGGAATTGCTTCATTTCATTTTGTTCCATATGGCTAACGCAATGACATTGTGTAACTAATTCTGTCTCACTACTTACTAAAGCTGGCTTGTGCTATGTCAAAATCTTCCGTGCTAATAAAATAAGCTGAATTTCAAAATTCCCATCCCTGCTAGATGTTATTCAATCAGTCACTCGGTTTTGATTAAAACACTGAAACCGAGAAA
>NZ_JADEWA010000442.1:0-4531 GCF_015207865.1 Dolichospermum sp. LEGE 00246 | reverse complement strand
TATAAGAGACAGGAGTTGGGGGAGTGGGGGGAGGAGTTTTACTGATGACAACGGACAACTGACAACGGACAACTATTCTTGTGGCAAAAGAGCCATAATTTGGTCAATAAACAGTTGGTGATCGACGACAGGCTTAGAAATATAACCATCAGCACCACTTTGGTGCAAAAAATTCTCGCGATCGCCTTCCATCGCGTGTGCTGTTACTAAAATCACCGGTAAATTAGCTGTTTGTGGGTCAGACTTTAACATTTGTGTAATTTTGATCCCATCAACAGACTTACCTTGGTATACACTATGTGATAGGGACACATCCATCAAAATTAGGTCAATTTCATGGGATTGAGCTATTTTCATCACCTCCTCTACATCTTCTGTATGTTTTACATCCAACCCCCCACGTTTACTCAGTATTTTAGAAAAAACACGAGCATTAATTAAATCATCTTCAACAATTAGAACAGTTTTCATGAGATTTCATACTAAATAGGGCTAACATCTGATCAAAATCTATTGTATTTTTAATAATCCATAAGCATAGATCACATCAAAAATAATACTACTGCTTTTTCTCATCATGAGTATCAAGATTATGTGAGTATTTCTATTTGATCATCCGTTATGCTGTAATTTTAGAGCGTGTTATCTTCTAGCGGCTGTTGTGTAGTGAAAATTCAGGGAAAAACCTCATGGCAAAACAGTTAAACCTTCTCTCCAAGGGACAGGTCATCACCACCGCCCTGCACACCGAAATGCAACGGTCATACCTAGAATATGCCATGAGTGTGATTGTGGGGCGAGCCTTACCAGATGTTCGAGATGGATTAAAACCAGTACATAGGCGCATTTTATATGCCATGCACGAACTGGGTTTAACACCAGATCGACCTTATCGAAAATGCGCCCGTGTGGTGGGAGATGTTCTCGGTAAATATCACCCTCACGGCGATCAATCAGTTTATGATGCCTTAGTTCGGTTAGTCCAAAACTTTTCCAGCCGTTATCCCCTACTCGGTGGACATGGTAACTTTGGTAGCGTGGATAATGATCCACCGGCAGCCATGCGTTACACAGAAACCCGTCTTGCACCTGTAGGACATGAAGGAATGCTGGCGGAAATTGCCGAAGAGACAGTGGAGTTTACTGGCAATTTCGACAATTCTCAACAAGAACCAACCGTACTCCCCGCTCAATTACCATTTTTGTTACTGAATGGTTGTGCGGGTATTGCTGTCGGTATGGCTACAAATATTCCCCCCCACAATTTGGGAGAAATCGTTGATGGCTTAATCGCCTTAATTGACAACCCAGATTTAACCGATGAAAAATTATTTCAATTAATTCCCGGTCCAGACTTTCCTACTGGTGGGGAAATTGTTGATCATGGTGGCATTAAAGAAGCCTATACCACTGGCAAAGGTGGTATTGTCATGCGCGGTATCGTCACAATGGAAGAAATTCCCGCCACCAGGGGAACTAAACGCCGCACAGCATTAATAGTCACAGAACTGCCCTTTCAAGTTAATAAAGCTGGATGGATTGAAAAAATCGCCGATTTAGTCAATCAAGGTCGGTTACACGGAATTTCTGACATTCGAGATGAGAGTGACAGGGAGGGAATGCGCGTAGTCATTGAACTTAAACGCGATACCAACCCTCAAGAACTGCTCCAGCATTTGTATCACCAAACAGCTTTACAAACCAGCTTTGGCGCGATTCTCTTAGCTATAGTTGACGGACAACCCCGCCAACTAACATTACGGCAACTATTACAGGAATTTCTCAAGTTTCGAGAACACACCCTCAACCGTCGCTACAGTTACGAATTAGGGAAAGCGGAAAATCGGGTAAATGTCCTAGCAGGATTGTTAAAAGCTTTAGCAAATCTAGATGATGTCATTGCTATATTACGACAAGCCCCCGATGGCAGTACAGCCAAGATGACACTTTGTAGCCAGCTAGATTTAACGGAGGTACAAGCAGATGCCATTTTGTCTATGCCATTACGTCGTCTCACTGGTTTAGAACAGCAAAACTTACAACAGGAATTTGACCAACTTAACCAGGAAATTAGCCTATTGCGAACATTACTAGCAGACAGACGGGAATTACTCAAAGCCCTGAAAAAAGATTTGCGAACTCTCAAACGGAAATATAATGATCCTCGACGGACGAAAATAGTTCACATTACAGAAAAACCAGTTTCCGAAGAGAAAGGTAAAGCTAAACCAGCAGCAGTAGCCGCAGAAGAACATTCTCCAGCGAAAATCCCCACTCCTAAACCGGAACAACCCCCAGAAGAAACCATTTTAGAAGTTACTCAACGAGGTTATGTCCGGCGAATTTCCCCCAACAGTAAAAAAACAAAAGGGGAAAATGGCTTGCTAGATCATGATTTCCTGATCCAAACTGAATTAACTAATACTCACAAAGACCTGTTAATCCTCACCAGCGGTGGTAAAGTTTACCCGATTACGGTGGGAGATATTCCCCTAACTACTGGACGTTCAGCGCGAGGAACGCCATTGATTACGATGCTTACCAGTACCGCCCAAGGTAACACGGAAGCTATCATTACCCGGTTCTTGCTGCCAGAAAAACCCGAAACCTTGGAAATGGTTTTGTTAACTAAGGAAGGACGGATTAAACGCCTATCTTTATCAGAATTTGTCAATCTCTCACGGCGCGGAATTACAATTTTGAAGCTTAAAGACAAGGATGAATTAGCGTTTACCCAATTCCTCAGCAGCGGAGAACATCTAATTTTAGCGAGTTCTAGCGGTCGTCTACTCAGGTTTCCCGTTAATGATGAACAACTACCGATTATGGGTCGGGCTGCAATGGGATTACAAGCTTTCCGCCTTTTGAAAAATCAGCAAATGGTTGGTTGTGTCAATGTCAGTAAACATCATCAATTATTGTTGGTGACTGAGGAAGGATATGGCAAAATTATGGCTGCAAATCAGTTGAGGGCGGCGAATCGGGGGGATTTAGGAATACAACTTTTGAAATTTAATAATAAAACGGACAATTTAGCGGCTATGGTTCCCGCAAAACCAGGTTCAGAGGTCGCATTATTAACAAATAAGGAGCGAGTAATTCGCGTATCGGTAGATGCAGTTCCTAATCTCAACAAAGATAGTAGGGGTGAAAGTATTTGTCAACTTAACAGGGATGAGAGGATTATTAGTGTGGTGGAGGTAGAGTAGGGTTACAAGAACCCCACCCCCAACCCCCTCCCCGCAAGCGAGGAGGGGGCTATGATGTAACCTTGTTTAATAATTTCATTTTGGGTTTTCATCATTGCTTTCCTCTGTTTGTATTACTTCTGTCGACGTAGTTATTCACTCCCCCCCTCTAAAATTATCGAAACCCTTGATCTCTCGTTAAAGATAGGGGGGGAGTGTGAGCAGTTAAGTAATTGGACAAAAATATTTACAGTCATTGCGAGGGAAGGGAAGCAATCACAACCCTGGCGATTGCTTCATTTCACTTCGTTCCATATAGCTAACGCCACGCTGCGCTTACGCAATGACATTGTGTAATTAATTCTGTCTCACTACTTACCATCCCCGCAAGCGATGAGGGGCTAAGATGTAAGTAATTGGACAAAAATATTTACAGTCATTGCGAGGGAAGGGAAGCAATCACAACCCTGGCGATTGCTTCATTTCACTTCGTTCCCTATGGCTAACGCCACGCTTACGCAATAGCACTGTGTAATTAATTCTGTCTCACTACTTAATCTCCCCGCAAGCGATGAGGGGCTAAGATGTAAGTAATTGGACAAAAATATTTACAGTCATTGCGAGGGAAGGGAAGCAATCACAACCCTGGCGATTGCTTCATTTCACTTCGTTCCCTATGGCTAACGCCACGCTTACGTAATGACATTGTGTAATTAATTCTGTCTCACTACTTACCATCCCCGCAAGCGATGAGGGGCTAAGATGTAAGTAATTGGACAAAAATATTTACAGTCATTGCGAGCGAAGGGAAGCAATCACAACCCTGGCGATTACTTCATTTCACTTCGTTCCATATAGCTAACGCCACGCTGCGCTTACGCAATAACATTGTGTAATTAATTCTGTCTCACTACTTAAGATTGGAAATCGCTGTAAACTAAAATTTACTAAAAAATTTTCGGGTTATTTAGTCATCAAAAGACAACTTTTGCTATGAGACTGGGAATATGGCTAACGCCACGCTACGCTATCATTCCCAGGCGGGTTAAAGGTTTTTTGTCTACGGAATTTGTATGGTTATGTCACGCAAGCTAATCGCCGGATGTTTTTCAAACATTTTCTAAAATTATGCCTCTTAAACTCAGTGATTGGGATCAAGATTTACCAATAGAAGAAGATGAAGAATATCAAGCCTTTATTCGTACACTTCAGTTTACAGAAGGCTTTGGTATATTATTTGTGCGTTGTTCTCCGGCCGGAGGTGAACAATTAATTAGTCAAGTAAAAGCAGATATTCATGATCAAAATATAGAAGTTATCAAATTAGATAAAGATGTTACTAA
>NZ_JADEWA010000441.1:0-4531 GCF_015207865.1 Dolichospermum sp. LEGE 00246 | reverse complement strand
GGGTTAGGGTGGGGTATAACTGTGCTAAAAATCACAGAATAATACTTTTCAAACATCCTTTTATGTGATTATGGACAACGGGAATTTAGTCCACCTTGAGTACAAATAAATGCCAATTGTTGCGGATCTAAATTTTTAGCCTGACTGAAATCTACTCCTTTAATTGAGGCATTTTGAGAACCAATATCAGGTGTTTCCACAAACTGATCTGCTAGATTTTGTTTACCAACAAAGAGAATTGTGCCTTGAAAATCTGCTCCAGCGACATTTGCTCCTCGTAAGTCAGCACGACTTAAATCAGCACTTCGCAAATTAGCGTTTTCTAAGTTAGTCGAGCGTAAACTAGCGCCAGTGAGTCGAGTAGCACTTAAGTTAGCATGACTGAGATTCGCATAATCTAAATAGCTTTCCGATAAATCTGCACCTTGCCAGTCCGTTTTAGTTAAATTCGCGTAGGCTAATTGTGTACCAATGGCAGAAACCCGGACTAAATTGGCGGCATATAAATTTGCTTCTGTTAAGTTAGCGTTGCTTAAATCTGCATTTGTCAGGCTGGCATTTTCTAAAATTGCATTTCGTAAATCTGTACCTACTAACTGGGTACTACTGAGATTAGTCCCAAATAAACGGGTGTATGATAAGTTGGCTTTGTTAAGATTAGCCCTACTTAAATCACTACGACTCATGGAAACCCGACTCAAGTTGGTATTACTTAAGTTAGCTTGCTTTAGTTGAGTGTTATTTAAATCAGCGATCGCATCATCATAAGTATCCCAACGTCCATCTTCACCAACGCTGCGGAAACGACTACCTTGGAAGTTAGCTTGGTTAAGATTTGCTGATTTCAAGACAATTCCTGATAAATCAACGTTGTTTAATACCAAGTTAAATAAGGGCTTTTCTCCAGATGCTTGAGAACCTAATTGAGCATTACTCAAGTCAATCTTGTTAGTTTCGCCACTATAGATAGCCAGAATTTTATTAATTACCTGCTGGGTGAGAATTAGCTGATTTTGTCTAATTTCCCCATTGGAACTTTTACCGGCAGATGCTAGTTCTCCAGCGAGAAACTGATTCATGCGGTTTAATTCAGGAATGGCTTTAAAACCAGCATTAGTTAGGGCTTGTTGAATAGTATCCAGGGTTTTGGGGTCTGTTTCTTTAACCAATAAGTCAATTAATAATTTGATGGCTTGTTTATCATCAACACTACCCAAGGCTAAAATAACTCTTTGGCGGTCTTCGTTGGTAACACCGTTATTGGGATTGAGTGCTTTGATGAGTTCAAGGAACTTTTGACTATTAGTTTGTTCGCTTCTCCGTTGGCTTTCTTGGGTTTGGATGTAGATTTGTGTACCTATTAAGGTTGATAACACAGCAATCATGCTAGTTAACCCTACTAAAAACAGGCTGATACTAGGATTATTTCTGGGGGAAGCAGGGGAAGGAGATTGTGAACTATCTACATTATTTTCGGTTGTGGTTGAATGCTCCCCAGGAGGAGTAACAGTGCTGGTTGCATCTATTGTATATGTCCCTGCAAGTTGATCATGGAAGGAGCGGGGATGTTTTTGGTTAGGCCAGCCTTTTGATTCTGCTAAGATCATTAACATTGTTAAAGACGTAAACAGAGCCAAGTTGGGGAAAACAAAGCTGTAACGCCAGAGGAGATATGCGGCGGAAACTGGGATTGTCCAACGCCCTAATCCTTCTCTAACTATGACTGCGCCTAAACCTGGGGCTGTTCCGGCTTCGTTTACGACTCGCACACCAAACCACCGTTTGGGAATGGTGCTGCCTGTTTTAGCCAGTAAATACAATTGCCACCCACAGAGGCTTGTGGGCAATAATAGGGCTAATGTCCACAGGATATTGGTCGGCCAGGCAACGTTGCGAATACCATAACTGATGGGTAATGCTAGTGGTCTGGCGATCGCTTTTTCTGTGACTACCAAGACAGGATTCAGCGGTACTCGCCGAATCTCACTACGAGAATTTACATATACGCCTAAACTATAAGGAACTAACCCACTGGCAATAAGGAGTGTTATTTCCACCGTCCAAGCTACAAAACGCCTCGTTGCTAATGGTGTAATTTTAGCTTTTTTCGGTTCTTTGGGGCGGCTAGACTGACTACTACTTTTGCCGATCATTGGATTCGCCATCGTGTAATTACCTGTAATTTTTTTTACGCCACCATTGGCATGACTCAAATAGGCTATTGCTTATTTTCCTTGTCCATTAGCAATAAAAAATTTGTATCCAAGATACACTAACACTGCCAAAACCGCCAGACTAATTACGGAAGCAACTAGAGCAAATACTGTTTGCAACATCCAAACGGTTATCAACATGACTATACCTGTCACTACCAGCTTTTTAATTGTTGATAAGCCATTAAACCAATTTCTGGATCTTTCTAAATATAAATTCCATTGGGCAACTCTAGTTACAGGTGTCTCTGTTTCTGATTGACGAGCATTTACACCGGCAGATTTGATTTCTGCTGCTAGATTTTGGAGACGACGTTGTAAATCTTCTTCTGGTTGAGAGTTCATAAATTTTTATTCATCTTTTATTAACAGTAGACAAGGACATTTTGGCAAAAAACTGGCTGCTTTTGCATCAGCATCGGGATTATTAATATGTGTGGGTGTTGGTCGAATAATCCCGTTAAATAAATCATCTAATCCGTAGGGAGTAAAAAATTGCCATTCTCCCTGTCTGTTCATGCGAACCCCTACAGCAGTTGCCGTATGCAACCAATTTTTAACTCCATCTTCTGTGCTATTATAAGTCATGCGTCCAGCCCGCCAATGCCCAAAACTGGCTTGATTTTTCACATCAAACTCCTGTTCGGGAAACTGTGTTTTGAGAGTAGACTTGGCAAATAATTCTTGGTCACGGTTGCCGGTTTCATCAAAAAAAGCAATATCAAAATCTTTGATAAATAAATTACATTCTTTTCCCAACAGAGAACGCCAAACTGTATTTCTGACTGCACCCCCAGCCAACCACCAGTTAGGTAACTCAAGTTGGGCTATGGCGGGTAAGACGGTGGCAATAATTGAATTAGTAAGAATAATTTGCAGTTGTGTATTATCATTCATAGTGTCTAATTTTAGATGAGCATGGATAATATGACCATAGATAATAATACTTTGGATTTAGTGGCTGGAGGATTAGCGATCGCTATTTTGATAGGGGGAATGTTGATGATGTTCACCACCATCTTCAGCACCAAAAAATAATTTTCTCCCAGGTAAATAAGGTAAGTAATTGGACAAAAATATTTACAGTCATTGCGAGCGAAGCGAAGCAATCACAACCCTTGGAATTGCTTGATTTCACTTCGTTCCATATGGCTAACGCCACGCTTCGCTTACGCAATGACATTGTGTAATCAATTCTGTCCCACTACTTATAAAACTAATGCTGGAACTCTGATTCCCACATTATCCCCCCTAATCCCCCTTACCAAAAGGGGAAACCGGAAAATTCTCTTCCTTAGCAAGAGGATGTTTAGCTATGCCCAATAAAAATGTTACAATATGTTAAAAATTATATTAGCACAATGTGGCAGTATAGTATTGTATTGCTTATTGACTTTCCAGTAAATCTACTAGCTTAGATTATGCCTCACATTTCGGTGGTAATCCCAGTCTATAAAGCAGAAGACTGTTTGTACGTTTTGTATAAGCGTCTTGCGGATTCATTAGAGACGATTACACAAGACTTTGAATTAATCTTAGTTGAGGATTGTGGGGGCGATCGCTCTTGGGATATAATTATTGAATTAGCTAACAGTGACTCACGGGTAAAAGGAATTCAATTTAGTCGGAATTTCGGTCAACATTATGGTATAACCGCAGGCTTAGACCATTGTGATGGTGACTGGGTTGTAGTTATGGATTGTGACTTGCAAGACAGACCAGAAGAAATTCCCAGACTTTATGCAAAAGCTCAAGAAGGTTATGATGTTGTCTTAGCTAGGAGGGGAAAACGAAAAGATTCTCCCTTAAAACGAGTGACATCATGGCTATTTTACCAGATTTTCAATTATTTTACTGAACTGCAATATGATGGTGAAGTTGGCAATTTTCGGATAATATCTCGACAAGTTGCCCAGAGTTTTTGTCTAATGCGTGAACGACTGAGATTTTTTGGAGGTTTAGTAGATTGGATGGGATTTTCGACTGCTAGTATTGATGTTTTCCATGAAGAACGCTTTGCTGGGAAAAGTACCTATACCTTTGCTAAATTATGGAAATTAGCTAGTGAAACAATTATAGCTTATTCTGATAAACCCTTGAGATTAGCCATTAAACTAGGTTTTATCATTTCTACTTTTGCTTTTATTTATGGACTTTATATACTTATTGAAGTTTTGGTTTATGGTGCAACTGTAACAGGTTGGAGTAGTATTATTGTTTCCCTATATTTTTTGGGAGGAATTATTATTTCTATTTTAGGAATTTTAGGCGTTTATTTGGGGAAAACTTTTGATGAAATCAAGAAAAGACCTTTATAT
>NZ_JADEWA010000440.1:0-4557 GCF_015207865.1 Dolichospermum sp. LEGE 00246 | reverse complement strand
AAATTAAAACCGTCCCTGATTGGCAGCAACGGTTGAGGGATTTTGTTGATCAACTTCTTGAAGACTTGGACAAACAGTAATATATGGATAGTTATGGGTAGAAATTATCAAGCTGCTTCTACCCCTAATTTCTGCCGAACGCAGGGACTTTAAGCGTTTTTGTTCTACCTTCTTCAACAAAGCATCTAAACGCTGCCAATTAGCCTCGCGTCTTCCTATCCAACGTTGAATATTCATAAAATTTCTAAATACTTAGTACAGATTAGCTTAAAATAACTTCAAAGTAAGCACTGTATTTTAGGAAAAAATTAACACCATGTCTGGAAATTTTGGTTCTTCTAGCTCCATACAACCATTGAGTATCGGCAATGTAGTCAGTGCTGGTGTACGTTTATATCGCTCTCATCTGAAGACTTATCTGAAACTAGCTTTAATCGCTCACTTATGGGCTTTAGTTCCCATCTATGGCTGGGCAAAATATGCGGCGATTTCTGGACTCATATCACGTTTAGCTTTTGGAGAATTGACTTACCAGCCGGAAAGTGTTGAAGAAGCTAGAAGTCATGTTAATCCACGTTTTTGGTCATTTTTTGCAGTTTATCTGCAAGTAGGTATTAATCTTTTCTTAGCTTATCTGGGAGTGACGATTGTAGCTGGTATAGCGGTTGGTCTGTTGACATTCATCTTATTTTTAATCTTAGGACCTATAGTGATTTACTTATCTCCCTACTTCACCCCATTATTAATTATTTTGATGGTGCTGCCAGGACTAACTTGGTTTTACGCTCGTTGGGTTGTGGCTGAAGTACCGTTAGCAGTAGAAGAAAATATCAATGGTAGCGAAAGTATTTCTAGAAGTTGGGAGTTAACCAAAGCTTCAGCATTTCGCATTCAAGGAATTGTGATAGTTACTGGACTTGTGACGCTGCCAATTATGTTTTTATTTAACTATATACCTAATTTATTTCTCATCAAACTAGAGCCGGGTTCTACTATCTACACATTGGTGTATCTCGTTTCCTTGCTTATCAGTTTAGTAGGAGGAACGTTTGTGATGCCATTCTGGCAATCAATAAAAGCTGTGATTTACTATGACTTGCGAAGTCGTCGAGAAGGGTTGGGTTTACAATTACGTGATCACGATATTTAATTAAATTCAAATATAATGCACCTTTTTAATCGCATTAAATTCACTACACCTGAAAGTGTGGAAATAGAATTTACCCTGGCTGGAATTGGTAGTCGGGCTTTAGCACTAATGATTGACTACCTAATTTTAGCTTTTACTTTAGTAATATTGGCGTTAATATGGTCGTTTATTTTTCAGCAAATTACTGATTTGGGAGTTAGTATTTTTGGCTCTAATTTCGGCTTGTGGTTGATAGCCATATCTCTATTAAGTTTTTTCTTTATTTACACAGGTTATTTCGTCCTTTTTGAAACTCTTTGGCACGGACAAACACCCGGTAAAAGTATTGCTAAAATTCGTGTTGTGCGCGATGATGGTAGACCTGTGGGTTTACAACAATCAGCATTACGAGCCTTACTCCGTCCTCTTGATGAATCCTTATTTATGGGTGCTTTTTTAATTACTTTTAGTAACCGAGAAAAGCGTCTTGGTGATTTAGCTGCTGGAACAATTGTGATTCAATCAGAAACAGTTGTGAAATCATCAAATTTAGCTATTTCTGAAACAGCTAAATCTTTCCATATTCAATTACGAGAAATAGCCGATTTATCACTTTTATTACCAGATGATTTTGCTATTATTCGAGAATATTTACGCCGACGCGGTGGAATGTCCACAAAAGCCCGGACAGCACTTTCTTTAAAACTCACCCAACAGGTTCAATCTATTATTAATTTAGAAATTCTGCCAGGAAATATTGCTTCAGATGTATTTTTAGAAGCTGTTTATCTCGCCTATCAAAACCCTGAATTTTAGAGGTTGTTTGAAAAGTATTAGATGCAACCGATCATCTCCAGAAACCTAACCTTCCTTCCTCTAACATACCTCTAAGATACAAGGTTGGGTTGTGGAACGTAAATGTATCCCTGACGGGAGGCGTTAGCTATAGGCGTACCCCTGCGGGAGCCGGAAGCATCAGCCATAACCCAATATTATCATGGATTTTGTTGGGTTTCGCTATCGCTCAACCCAACCTACATTTCCTTGGGACTTCCAATTAAAAAAATACCCAAAAATTTCTTGTGGTGCAGGACGAAAAGCCTGCTAATCATCAAGGACAGGCAGGATGCCCATCCCACAAAATTGTGATTGCTTCCCTTCGCTCGCAATGACTGTAAATATTTTTGTCCAATTACTTACCCAAAAATTTCTTGTGGTGGGGACGAAAAGCCCGCTAATGATCAAGGACAGGCAGGATGCCCATCCCACAAAATTGGGTAATTTATTTTTTGGTGTTCCCTTAACCGACAAGTATTGCTACTTAATGGTGATTTTACCTTCAGCAAATTGGATTAAAGCTGTTAATTCTTCTGCTGATCCTACCACTAATAGGCGATCGCCTAAAAGGAGTGTAGTTTGACTATTGGGATAATCAATTTCTTCTCCATCAACCCGACAAATAGCCATTAAACTCACCCCAGTTAAATAACGCATATTCACTTCTTCTAAAGTCATGCCAATTAAAGGTGAATCTGCTGGTAAGTCATACCAACGACGATTTAGATCACGGGTGACTTTTTGTAAATATTGAGAAACTTCAGCAGCAGAACTTTCAGGGCGTAAATCCAAATAATGATCTTGGCGAATTTGTTGCATTTTCTCTTGTACCACTTCTGGTAACAAACCCACAGTAATTAAGAGATGATTTACCATTTCCAAACTAGCTTCAAATTCTGGTTGGACAACTTCCTTTGCCCCCAATTGATAAAGAAGCTCAATATTTTTATCTTGGGTAGCACGGACAACTGTATCTAATTCTGGACATACTTCCAAAGATCTTTTTAAGCATAGTCGAATACTAGCAGGATCTGGGAGTGCGATCGCCATTCCTTGAGCATGACTGACACCAGCGGTTTCTAAGACATGAAGACTCACCGCATTACCATAAACATAGGCAATTCCTGCATCCCTTAACTGTTGAATCCGACTTTCTGATTGGTCAATTACTACCACAGATAATTGATATTGCTGTAACAACTTCACCAGATTTTTACCCAGTCGTCCATAACCACAAACTACGATATGATTTTTCTGTGGCAAATC
The DNA here is from genome assembly GCF_015207865.1 of Dolichospermum sp. LEGE 00246. Classification (NCBI taxonomy): domain Bacteria; kingdom Bacillati; phylum Cyanobacteriota; class Cyanophyceae; order Nostocales; family Aphanizomenonaceae; genus Dolichospermum; species Dolichospermum sp. LEGE 00246. Next base: position 1,325 of record NZ_JADEWA010000440.1, on the reverse strand, counting down.
TTCCGAAAAATCACGAGCTTGGTCATCCACCAAATATGGTTTTAACCAAGGCATAGATTCAGCAAAATCGAATAAAAATGGCACTAATCGCAGGACAAAAGGAGTCAACATTAAAGTGACAGCGGTAGTTCCTAAAATTAGTAAATATACCCGCCGAGACACCAAACCCAAAGCTTGCCCTTCACTAGCCAGAACGAACGAAAATTCCCCAATTTGTGCTAATCCCAGCCCCACAATTAAAGATGTTTTTAAAGGATAGCGAAACAGACTTACTAAAGGAGTAATAATTAAAAACTTACCCACAAAAACCAAAGCCACCAATCCGAGAATCAATTCTAGATTTTGCCACAAAAATACCGGATCAATCAACATCCCAATGGCAGCAAAAAATAAACTAGCAAATATATCCCGCAATGGTTCAACAATAGTCAAAGTTTCATCAGCATATTCCACCTCAGAAATCATCAATCCAGCGACAAATGCCCCCATTTCAATAGATAACCCCAAGTATTCTGTGAATATGGCAATTCCTAAACAGATGGTGACAATACCTAATAAAAATAACTCCTTACTTTCCGTTCTGGCTAATAATCTGAGTAAGGGGGGAATTAACCAAATCCCCGCTACAACCGCACCAGCGGCAAATAAACCAATCTTTAGCAATGCCATCAACACAGCAATGCCAATCACCTCTCCTGGTTCATGGAGGGCTGGTAAGACAGCTAACATTAGTCCCAGGGCTAAATCCTGGACAACCAACATCCCCAGCATCACCTGACCGTGAGGTGTTTCCGTTTCATTGCGTTCCATTAAGCACTTGAGAACCACCGCAGTGGAAGACAGAGACAAAATCGAACCCAAAAATACACCCTTAGCGGGTAAAGTTCCCCAAGCGCCAGTGACACCGCAGACCAAAACAGTGATGAGAATAGTGAGGATAATTTGTAAAGTACCACCTCCGAGAGCGATCGCCTTAACTTTCCTAAGTTCCGTTAAGGAAAACTCCACACCCAAAGCAAACAACAAAAACGCCACCCCAAACTGAGCCAAGGTTTCCACTTGGATAAGTTCCTTAATCAGTCGCAGTCCAGAAGGACCAACAACCATCCCACCAATCAGATATCCCAGCAAAACAGGTTGTTTTAACAGCGCAGCTAATAGTCCACCGCAAGCTGCAACAGCAAACACCAAAACTAAATCAATAATTAAACGAAAATCTTCTTGCACCAGTTTTAATTAAGAACTATAAACAACCATATAGATTCAGCATACAAACTTTTAGCAATTTGCGGGGAGGGCTGGGATAGAAGAAAATATAGCAGGGG
>NZ_JADEWA010000439.1:0-4558 GCF_015207865.1 Dolichospermum sp. LEGE 00246 | reverse complement strand
ATCACAATCTCTTGCTGAAATTAGTTAAGATAGAATTATCAACAATTGAGCAATTAAAAGCATAATTAAACGCAAATATCGTGAAAATTCCCTATCAGATATAAAATATAAGAATTGAATAAAGGTTAAATATGCGATTACTACACACAATGCTTCGCGTCGGTAATTTAGAAGAGTCCTTAACATTTTACTGTGATGTATTGGGAATGAAGTTACTCCGACGTAAAGATTATCCAGCGGGAGAATTTACCCTGGCTTTTGTCGGTTATGGAGAAGAAAGTGATCATTCCGTTTTAGAACTCACCCACAACTGGGGCGTAGAAAAGTATGATTTAGGTAGTGCCTATGGTCATATCGCTTTGGGTGTGCATGATATTTACGCTACCTGTGAGACTATTGGGAAACTGGGTGGTAAGGTAGTCCGAGAACCAGGCCCAATGAAACATGGTTCAACCGTAATTGCTTTTGTGGAAGACCCAGATGGTTATAAGGTTGAATTGATTCAGTTAAAAACTCCAGAATGATTTAGGGTAGAGGGTAAGAAGAGAACTTCTTTACCCATTACCCAATTCCCCCCCTAAACTTAAATTACAAGTCTAAAATCTAAAATTTTACAAATGCAGCCTACAGATCCTGATAAATTTACTGATACAGCCTGGGAAGCGGTAACAAAATCCCAAGACGTGGTTCGTGCTTATAAACAACAACAATTAGAAGTTGAACATTTAATTCTCGCCCTTTTAGAAGAACCCACAAGCCTAGCTACAGCCATTCTCACCCGTGCAGAAGTTGATTCTGTGCGATTCAAACAACAACTAGAGGCTTTTACCCAACGTCAACCCAAGGTTGGTAAAAGTGATCAACTTTACCTGGGGCGGAATTTAGATTTACTTTTAGATAAAGCCGATGAAATTAGAGCCAAAATGAGAGAGGAGGAAATCTCAGAAGGGCATATAATTTTAGCGTTTGGTAATGATGAACGTGTTGGTAGACGGTTATTTAAAAGCTTAAATATAGATATTGCTCAAGTAGAACTTGGGGTTAAATCTGTTCGCGCTACTCCCAAAATTAAAGCATCACCAAAGGTAGAAGCAGAAGCACCCGATGAAGCTTTAAAAAGATTTGGACGAGATTTGACAGAACAAGCAAAAGCGGGAAAATTAGATCCTGTGATTGGTAGAGATGATGAAATTCGCCGAGTAATTCAGGTATTGTCTCGACGTAGCAAAAATAACCCTGTGTTAATTGGTGAGCCGGGAGTTGGCAAAACTGCGATCGCTGAAGCATTAGCCCAAAGAATGGTGAATGGTGACGTTCCTGAATCTTTGAAGAACCGCCAATTAATCTCTTTGGATATCGGTAGTTTGATTGCTGGAGCAAAATATAGAGGTGAATTTGAAGACCGCTTAAAAAATGTCCTCCGTGAAGTTACGGAATCAAATGGACAAGTAGTTTTATTTATTGATGAACTGCATACCGTTGTCGGGGCTGGTTCTAATCAACAAGGTTCAATGGATGCCGGAAACTTACTTAAGCCAATGTTGGCGCGGGGTGAATTGCGTTGCATTGGGGCAACTACCTTAGATGAATATCGCAAATTTATTGAAAAAGATGCAGCATTAGAAAGAAGATTTCAACAGGTATATGTAGATCAACCAACAGTAGAAAATACAATTTCGATTTTGCGAGGTTTGAAAGAACGTTATGAAGTGCATCATAATGTTAAAATTTCCGATTCCGCTTTAGTCGCTGCGGCAACCTTATCAGCGCGATATATTGCTGACCGCTTTTTACCAGACAAAGCGATAGACTTAGTTGATGAAGCCGCGGCGAAATTAAAAATGGAGATTACATCCAAACCTGCGGAATTAGAAACCATTGACCGGCGTTTAATGCAGCTAGAAATGGAAAAGCTGTCATTATCTGGAGAAGAACAGAGTATTTCCCCAACAAGAGAACGATTAGAACGGATTCAACAAGAAATTGCTACTTTAACAGTCAAACAGCAAATATTTAACGAACAATGGCAAGGTGAAAAGCAGTTATTAGAAGCTATTAGCGGGCTAAAAAAAGAAGAAGATGCAATGCGGGTGCAAATTGAGCAAGCAGAGCGAGACTATGATTTAAATAAAGCTGCTCAACTCAAGTATGGTAAATTAGAGGGAGTGCAAAGAGAACGAGAAATTAAAGAAGCGAAACTTTTAGAAATGCAAACCCAAAGTTCAACTCTGTTGCGCGAACAAGTGACGGAAGCTGATATTGCCGAAATTGTGGCAAAATGGACAGGAATTCCCGTAAATCGGCTTTTAGAATCAGAAAGACAAAAATTACTGAAATTAGAGAGTCATTTACACGAACGGGTAATCGGTCAAGAAGAAGCCGTTTCCGCCGTCTCTGCGGCGATTCGTCGCGCCCGTGCGGGAATGAAAGACCCCGGGCGACCTATTGGTTCATTTTTGTTTATGGGACCAACTGGCGTGGGTAAAACCGAACTCGCCCGCGCCTTAGCTCAGTTTCTCTTTGATTCGGATGATGCTTTGGTGCGTTTAGATATGTCCGAGTACATGGAAAAACACTCAGTTTCCCGCCTTGTGGGTGCGCCTCCCGGATACGTTGGTTATGAAGAAGGGGGACAACTTTCGGAAGCGATTCGCAGACATCCTTACTCGGTGGTGCTGTTAGATGAGGTGGAAAAAGCCCATCCCGATGTCTTTAATATATTGCTACAAGTTTTAGATGATGGTAGAGTTACGGATTCCCAAGGACGGGCTGTAGATTTTCGCAATACTGTCATAGTCATGACTAGCAACATCGGTAGTGAACATATTTTGGATGTAGCTGGCGATGATTCCAAGTATGATTTGATGCGAAATAAGGTGATGGAAGGTTTGCGAAGTCACTTCCGCCCCGAATTTCTCAACCGCATAGATGATCTGATTCTATTCCACGCCCTTAATCGTGCAGAAATGGGGCATATTATCCGTATTCAACTCAAACGGGTGGAAAATCTGCTCAAAGAACAAAAAATCTCTTTTGAAATATCCCAAGCCGCTTGTGATCATCTTGTGGAGGCTGGTTATGACCCAGTTTACGGCGCACGTCCATTAAAACGTTCAATTCAGCGCGAGGTAGAAAATCCTCTGGCTACGAAGTTACTGGAAAATACTTTTGTTTCTGGTGATACTATCATCATTGATAAGGCTGAAACTGGGTTAAGTTTTAGTAAAAAAGTTTAGGCGTTGCTGAATGAAAGTATGAATTTGTTAGGCTTTGCTCCGCTTTGCTAACACGCAGAGGCGCAGAGGCGCGAAGAGTTTGAGAAAGGGAATTTTTGGTTTTCATACCGCCATTATCCAACGCCAAACTTTAAATGAATTTTCATTAGTAAATAGGGGGCTTTCTATGGAACTTATTTCTTCATTAGGAATTACAGGTTCGCAATATCTTTCCAAGGAAAGATTTATTAGTTATCATCATCAGTCGCGGTTATTGTTTTCCTTGGGTAGTCAAGTTAAAAATGTTCTAGAAATTGGTATTTTTAATTCTTTGTTTACAGAAATACTCAAACAAAATAACTATAACGTCACTACGGCGGATATTGACCCCAATCTCAAGCCAGATATAATCTTGGATTTGACAGCGGATTTTACACTACCACAAGACAAGTTTGATGCAATTGTTCTGTTTCAAGTATTAGAACATTTTCCCTACGAGAAATCAGAATTAGCATTGCAAAAACTCGCCGCAGTTACTAAGAAATATTTAGTGATTTCTATTCCCAATACTACTCAATATCTGTCATTACAAATCAAAACTTCCTTTTTGCTTAAAGCCAGACATTTACTCTGGAAAATTCCCCTATTTTGGAGTACAACACCACTTTGTGATCAACACTATTGGGAATTGGGATTGAAAGGATATCCCAAAAAGCGGTTTTTGGAATCTGTCGCTAAAGCTGGTTTGATAGTGAAGGAAGAATATGTTGATCCTACTTTCCCATATCATTACTTTTTGATTTTAGAAAAAATATAAATGCGATCGCTCATTCTAAGATCATCAGAATATCCTTGTCTATCTACTCGGTTTTCTTTTTGGTGGGACGGTTCCATTCTGATTTTTTCTTGAAACCTACTGCTTGGGCTGCATCACTATGATTTTTTCTCACGCAGAGACGCAGAGGCGCGGAGAGTTAAGTTATCTATTTGTGAGGCAGTTCTTCCTCATCAAGTTCATGATAACATATTTAAAATGAGAAGTCAATAGCTTTATTATCTTTTTTTGGTGATGGGTTATGAATGGATGATGAGAGTATTTTTCTGGATTGTTATCTGATGCTTTGGGAATAATTGTCTGAATCAGGATGTCCAGGATTATAGGATTTATAGAATGATATGTATAAGAGTAATTGTTATGGATCATTTAGGGATTTTACTTTGATTATTGCGTCATTTTCTATCTAAGTAGTTTTCTATTTATGGTTTTTGTAGTTATTCTCAATGGTTTTTGATAAGTTATAGTGGTTCTCGGTTGAGTGAGATATAAGAACCCCACCCCCAAC
>NZ_JADEWA010000438.1:0-4561 GCF_015207865.1 Dolichospermum sp. LEGE 00246 | reverse complement strand
TTCGGCGTTGCTGAATTGAGGTATGAAATTCCCAAATTGAACCTTTAAAACTCAAACCTCAGTGCGTCTACTCTTCGAGATCACGAAGCGTGATTGCGCCTTTGCGTGAGACTAAAATTCATACCCTTAATCAGCAACGCCCAATCGCCAGGGTTGTGATTGCTTCCCTTCGCTCGCAATGACTGTAAATATTTTTGTCCAATTACTTATTGTGTTCACCTACTTAACTCTCAAAAAAGACGCAAAGATGCTGAATAACACCTTTGCGCCTCTGCGCCTCTGCGTGAGCTAACTATTAAGAAGCCACCGCAGTAGAACGAGTACGTCGTCTTCTACCATCAGAAACCTTCACAGCAGGTTCTTCAGGAACTTGCATCAACAACGTCAAAGAAGGTTGACATTGCAACTCTCTCCGCATAGAACGCGCCAACTCACGTTCTAAGGTTTCCTGCAATCCACCCCAGTCTGTATCAGCGGGTTGTCCTTCTACGGGAGAAAACTCTGTCCAGCGAACGCTAAGAATTTCCTCAATGCGTTGTTGTACCCATTTTTGTAAGAGCGATCGCTCGATGCTTGTCACAACACCCTGCATATGAATTTCCGTTTTTGCCATTAGCTTACCACTCCAATCAATAGCAGCAGCAATAGTCACAGTCCCTTCAGAAGCCATGCGTTGGCGTTCTTGCAACACCTTAGAACTCACCATACCAGAACTAGAAGTATCCACCAATTCAATCCCCGCTGGGACTTTTCCAGCAACACGGATAGAATCTTCCGTTAACTCGATGACATCCCCATTTTGGATAATCACCATATTTTCTGCTGGAATCCCCATACTTTGAGCAGTTTCCGAATGCTTCACCAACATCCGATGTTCACCGTGAAATGGCACAAAGAACTTAGGACGAGTTAAAGCAATCATCAGCTTTTGTTCTTCTTGACAGCCGTGGCCAGAAACGTGAATCCCTTTATCCCGTCCATAGACCACTTTTGCCCCCTGAATCATCAATTTATCAATGGTGTTCACCACAGCAATTGTGTTACCAGGAATGGGGTTAGCGGAGAAGAGAACCGTATCTCCTTGGCGAATTTTGATATGGGGATGTTCTTTATTGGCAATTCTTGTCATCGCTGCCATTGTTTCACCCTGAGAGCCAGTGGTTAAAATCAGCACTCTCTCATCTGGCATACCCCGAACCGTATGCAATGGTTGAAATAGGCTATCTTCACACTTGATATAACCTAAATTCCGAGCATGGGCGATTAAATTCAGCATGGAACGCCCAACGATTGTCACCACACGATTATGTTTTCTTGCTAGTTGCAAAATCATGTTGATGCGATGGACGCTAGAAGAAAAGGTGGTGACAAATAAACGTCCAGTAGCGTGAGAAAATTCTCGGTCAAGGTTAGGAAAAACAGCCCGTTCAGAAGGTGTAAATCCTGGCAATTCTGCATTGGTAGAATCACTCAGTAGGCAAAGTACGCCTTTTTCACCATGTTCTGCCAGCCGTTGTAAATCGAACTTTTCACCATCTACAGGAGTATGATCAATTTTAAAATCTCCTGTGTGGATAACTACGCCCAATGGTGTATGAATAGCAACGGTAAAGCTATCAGCAATGGAATGGGTGTTACGGATATATTCGACAAAGAAATGTTTACCAATTCTCACCACATCACGGGGGAGGACTGTTCTTAGTTCTGTGCGATCGCGTACCCCTGCTTCTTCTAGTTTACCCTCTAGCATTGCCATTGCTAGTCTAGGTCCATGAATCACCGGAATATCAAATTGCTTCAAGTGAAAGGCAATTCCCCCGATATGGTCTTCGTGACCATGAGTAACGATCATGCCCTTAATCTTGTGGCGATTTTCTCGTAGATAAGTTGTATCTGGCAATACAATATTTACCCCGTGCATGGCTTCTGTGGGAAAGGCTAATCCTGCATCTAACAGGATAATTTCGTCCTCATACTCAAAAACGCAAGTATTTTTACCTATTTCGTGTAACCCGCCCAAAGGAATGATTTTCAGAGCGAGATTAGATTCGTTTTTAGACATTTTCTCCTGGAGATTTTGTTAGTTGTGAATCAGTTGATAGTTCGGTTTCTTGTATGAAAGAAAAGACCAAATTTTCTGTTTAAATTCAGCTTCTATAAAGTCCTATTTGATTTCGTTGACATCAAACTGAATAATTTTTATATTGTTCAGTTGTAGCACAAGTGTTAAGACGATAATCTAGTCACCATTTGTACACATTATTTATAAATCACTCACCTATTGGGGCTGAGATTAAATTCAGCTTTTGCATTACTGACTCTAATTTTTTCGATACATCCGTATCAGCTTCATATAAGGGTAGACGAGTTGAACCTACTTCCCAACCTTGCAGTTTGAGTGCTTCTTTGACAGGAATGGGATTTGTAGTTAAAAATAGAGCTTTAAACAATGGAAACAATTGCAAATGAATGTCAGTAGCAAGTTGAGTATTTCCCGCTTTCCATGCTTGAATCATTTTTTGGATGTGATTACCCACTAAATGAGAAGCTACACTGACTATCCCTTGAGATCCTATGGCTAACATTGGTAAAGTTAAAGAATCATCTCCAGCGTAAATCTGAAATTCTTTGGGTGTCAAGCGACGGATTTCACTCACTTGATCTAAGTTACCACTGGCTTCTTTAATGGCGACAATGTTATCAATTTCCGCTAATCTTACCACTGTTTCGGAACTGAGGTTTTGTCCCGTGCGCCCAGGAATGTTATACAACATCATTGGCAGGTCAGGACAGGACTGGGCTATTGCCTGAAAGTGTTTGTATAATCCAGCCTGTGGCGGTTTGTTGTAATAGGGAACTACTTGTAAAGAACCATGTACTCCTATTTTAGCTGCTTTTTGGGTGGCGGCGATCGCTTCTTTGGTGTCATTAGAACCAGAACCAGCAATTACTTTAGCTTTACCGGATACAGTTTGCAATACCTCAACAAATAATTGATATTCTTCGTCCCAAGTCAGGGTTGGAGATTCGCCTGTTGTTCCACATACTACTATTGCATCTGTACCGTTGTTAACTAGATAATCTGCTAGTTTGGCAACTACATCATAATTAATACTACCGTCTGTCTTAAACGGCGTAATCATAGCAGTTACAATTGTTCCAAAATCTCCCACACTCTTTTCTCTCCTAATTTGTTAGTTGTCAGTTGTTGATTATCTAATGATTCATGACAGATGACTGAATTTAAACTTATACTGTAGTCAATTTTAGTAAATTTTTTCTACTAATAATTCAGCAATTTGCACTGCATTTAAAGCTGCACCTTTACGGATTTGGTCGCCGCATAGCCACAAGTCTAAACCACAAGCATGAGAAATATCCTGGCGAATTCTTCCCACCAAAACCTCATCTTTACCACTAGCATCTATAGGCATCGGAAAATAATTTGCTTGCCAATCTTCTACTAATTTCACCCCAGGGGATGTTCTTAAAATTTCTCTAGCCTCATCTGGATCAAAAGGTGTTTCAAATTCTAGATTAATGGCTTCAGAATGGGCGCGGAGTACGGGAACCCGTACACAGGTCGCGGTAATCCTGATTTCTTGATTACCAAAGATCTTGCGGGTTTCGTTCACCATTTTCATTTCTTCCTCACAATATCCCCAAGTTGTCATGGGAGAATTATGGGTAAATAAATTAAATGCCAATGGGTAAGGTAAAATCTCCGCTACTGGTTGCTTTCCTTGTAGTATAGCGTTACTTTGGATTTTTACTTCCTCCATTGCCTTCGCGCCAGCCCCACTAGCTGATTGATAGGTAGCAGCGACAATCCTTTTCACTGGTTTAACTTGATGTAATGGCCAAACTGCCAAGGACATGAGAATTGTCGTACAGTTGGGATTGGCAATAATTCCTTGGTGAGTGAATGCGGCTTGGGGATTTACCTCTGGAACTACCAAAGGGACATCCGGGTTCATGCGAAAGGCACTGGAATTATCAATTACCACTGCTCCTTTTTCTACCGCTACACTCGCCCAAGTTTTGGAGATGCTGCCCCCAGCACTAGCTAAGACTATATCTAGGCTTGCCAAACTGCGATCGCTCACCGCCTCAATTTGGATCTCTTCCCCCTTGAATCTGAGTGTTTTTCCCGCACTGCGTGGCGATGCCAACAATTTTAATTCAGCCAAGGGAAAATTTCGACTTTCTAGTAATTCCAGCAACTCAGTACCTACAGCACCAGTTGCTCCCAAAATAGCTACACGATAGGACTTAGACAAACTCGACTCCTCCTTTAAGAGGTAACTAGCACTTTTTTTAGGACAACTTAAAAAATCAAATGTTTCTGTTGTTCCTGTCAACAGCAGATTTCAAATAGTAAAATTTGCATATTTTCGTGATTATATCTCAATTTTTGATGACTATTGAGAAATTTGAGACTTTGTTGCTTACAGCGGTCTCCGCTCTTATGAGTTACATCCTAGCCCCCTCATCGCTTGCGGGGAGGGGGTTGGGGGTGGGGTTCTTGTACCTCATAACACCAGGAAGTGCTGTATATTGC
>NZ_JADEWA010000437.1:0-4568 GCF_015207865.1 Dolichospermum sp. LEGE 00246 | reverse complement strand
TCTCCAAACCTCTCCCCGAAGCGGGGAGAGGCTTTGAAAACCCCCTTCCCTCGTAGGGAAGGGGGCAGGGGGGTTAGGTTTTTGGAGATTATCGGTTTCATCTAATACTTTTAAAACATCCTCTTAGTGTAGTTTAACCTAGAAAGCGAGAAAATGTCCAGTTTTTAAACTAACTATTTAGTTCAAAAATATTTTGATTTTTGGTGAAAAATATTAGTAATATGCCCCAAGTAGGCTATAAGTTAAACTAGCAAGCACTAATGACGTAATAATTACATAGACAAAATTTCGCTGTAAAAGAAAAGTGCAGAAAGAAATGATCACGCGCAAAATAGGAATAGCAATGAGTATCAACAATCCTAATTGAATAATTCCCCGGCGGCTACCTGCCAAAACAGCATTTACTACACCTGTTGGGGAATGAAACTCAGATGGTGTACCTCGAAATATTTGATATTCAGCAGGCTCAGAACCATGATTAATCAAGTACAAAATACCTCCGAATAATACTATAGAACTAGCGATTAAAACTCCATATTTAAGGAGGTTACTGAGTAGATATTCTAATTGTTTTTCATTGGCTGATTTTGTGAATTTTTGATGATTAAGATTTTCATCATGATGACTGAGACGCTGTTCTTCTAGTTGTTGAATATCACAATCTCGCTCTTCTAATTGAAAAGTGAAATTTCCAACTTTTCTTTCTATCTCTGTTGTGCAAGTCCACCGAAAACCAGAATTTAATTTATACATAATTACAGCCCTCCTATTAGACTGTTATAGACCATTTTTAATGCCATTACTACCAATACAAAACTGAAGATAATTCTGAGAATTTGAGTTTTAGCACCGATTAAAATTCTGGCTCCCAAAAAAGCACCTGGTAACACTCCCAACATTACTGGCATAGATAAACCTGGATCTATATATCCCTGTGTTAAATAAACACCTGCTGAGGCTGCGGCTGTGACACCAATCATAAAATTACTGGTAGTAGTGGAAACTTTAAAAGGGAGACGCATGGCTTGATCCATAGCCAATACCTTGAATGCTCCCGAACCAATTCCCAATAAACCAGAAAGCACTCCTGCTACTAACATAATACTGAACCCAGCAGGTAAAGCATGAACTTGGTAAGGGATTACACCATCAGGAGTGGGGTAAGTCCCATTAAGTTGGAGATATTCTGCTAAGGGGTCTGGTGGAGAAATTTCTGTTTGTTCTGGTCTGGGGCGTTGAGACAAGTATGCTGAATAAATTAGCACAATTGCCAAAATCAAGGAAAGTATTTTTACGGTTACATGAGTGGCTATTAAAGCCCCAATAAGAGCGCCAATGGTGGTGGCTACTTCCAGAAACATTCCCAAGCGCAGATTAGCGTAGCCTTTTTTAATATATGTAGATGCTGAACCTAATGATGTCGCAATAACTGATACTAATGATGCCCCAACGGCATAGCGAATATCAACACCAAAGACGGAAGTTAATAATGGAACTATGACGATTCCACCACCTAAACCAGTTAATGCTCCGACTAAGCCGGCACTAAATGATCCCAACCAAACCAGTAAAGAAAATGCTAATATGCTCAATTTAAATTCCCCCTTTTGTTTAATCTATATTTATGAACCTTGATAATTTTTGTCAGCAGGACGTAAACAGAAACCGAAATTTATCTATGGATAAGATTGAGAAGACTAAAACTACGACTATCCAGGAAGATAAAAGTACCTAATCCGATTAAGACAAAGGGCATGAAACGATTACCATATTTGGTAAAAATGTTAGCCAAGGCTTGATTATAAGTTAACTTATGTGCTATGTAACACAACACCCCCACTAATGAAAAGAAAACACCCAAAATTACTAATAGACTTTGCCAATTACTGCTGGCAAATATCGGCACATAAATACTAATGTTATCTGTTCCATTGGCAAATGTCACAGCCGCCACACTATAAGTTTGCAAATTGAAAAACTTCGCCCATAGCGATCGCTTTGAAACTTCTGTATCTGTCTCCACACCCTCTGATTCATCCTCTTCTTGATTCATTAAACTTCTGATCCCCATGATGATTGGGACTAAACCGAATAACCCAATCCAAGGACGGGGTAAGATTAAACCGCCAAAAAAACCTGGCAAACTAGCCAAAATTAAAGCGGTGAAACCTAGATACTGACCGATAATAATATGCCAACGGCGAAACTTAGCATTTACCTGAGAAAAAAACAAGGTCAAAATGACTAAATCATCAATGTTCGTGGCACTAAAAGCCATTGCTCCGGTACTAATTGCAGTTACTATACTCATAATGTTGTTAGATTTTAGATTTTAGATTTTGAATTTTTGACTATCAAGAGATATTGATTGAGGATTATTAAGTAACAATTGACGTTGATTCTTCTCCATCACCAATTACCAATCACCCATTACCCATTACCACCCCTTAATAGTTATTTCTTTCTGCGAATCGAGCATGAATATCATCAACTCTTTGAATAATTCCTGTTGCTAAGTGAGGAGAACGTTGTTTTTTAATAAAAAACCAGCCACAAGTAACAGAAAGATACAACAAGAACAAGTAAGGAAAGGTATTATAAGGAGCTTCCGGCATGGGAAACAGGCTACTACCAGGAATCCCCACACTACCGACAACTGGGATCATCATGAACGCCACAGCTAAAACCGCAAACACCACATCTATCGAACGAAGTTTTCTGATTTTGTATAGATAGACTGGAGCAGCAACAGAAATCAGAATATAAACAGTTAAAAATCCATAACTACAAATAGCCCCTAAATAGCCCATACAATCGAATAGTTTGATATGAAAGAAGGACATTATTGCCGGGATCAAAAATGTCAATAGTGAACATATCGTGACGGCAACATGAGGAGTTCTATTAGCTGCGTGAGCGTTACCTAAAGAGGCATGAAACAAACCATGACGAGCCATTAAAAAAGCCACTCTAGCCGCAGGATTAATACTGCCAAGAATGCAAGCAAAGAAACTAAACAACGCGCCTAACGCTACCAATTCTCCCAAAAAACCCACTCCTGCTTGTCGAGACAGAAAACCCAAAGGTTCTTCGGTGTCTTTAATCGAGATGCCTGTACCTTGAAAACCCAGAATTTCTATGTAGGTGGTGGAAATAAAAAATAGCCCGGCAAGAATAACACTACCCATAACGGCTCTAGGTATGGTGCGTAATGGCTTTTTGGCTTCATCACCTAAGCTAGTCGCACTTTCAAAGCCGGAAAAACCAAACATCACCAATACAAGTCCCGTAGCTACACTACCGGGAGTAACTCCAGAAAGGGTGATTTGGGACATATCCACAGCAAAACCTTTATGCGCCCAAATAATTATACATAAGATACTTATCAAAACAAGGGAAGCACCTTCTAACCAAAGCATGGCTACAGCCGAAAGTTGGATATCTTTGTAAGCTGCATACCAGGAAATTCCTGCACCAATAGCTAACAGTGTGATGCTAGAAGGATGAATACCCAAATGACCAATTAGCATTCCACTAAAATTAGCGAATCCGCACAAAACGGACATTCCTGTAAATAAATAAGCCAGCACTAAACTCCAACCACAAATTACTCCTGCTGTTGGTCCTAAGCCTTGGGTGATGTAGGAATAGAGAGAACCAGGAGATGCGGAACGACTAGCAAATTGGTTAATGTTAATGCTGACTAACATTAGTCCAATCAACCCAATCACAAAACTTAGCCAAGTACCATTTCCTGAAAGTGCCACAATTAAACCAATATTAGATGCTGGTACAGTTGTGGGTGCAATTACAGCAAATGATTGCGCTAATACTTCCGAAAAAGACAGGCAATTTGCCCGTAATCCATGAATACTTTGACAAGAAGATATTTCTTTACTCATTTTTATGTTTTTATAGTGGTAAATGACACATAACTCGATAGACTATGGGGAATTATTCATGTTTATGTGATGAATATATAAGGCACATTTGTTTATGTTGATTGTGGACAAACCCCATCTAAATTTTTTCCTTTTATGTGGTCATTTAAAATCAGATTGTACAGTAATTAACTTCGCATATCTATGACAATCTGGCTATTTTTAGTTAAATATTTGAGACTATCAATGCCAATTTCAGGAAAGTCATAATGATCACTATTCTGTAACCTGTATCCTTTAAATGCCGAGTTTCAATAATTTTTGCATCTATGAATACATTTGAGGTCACGAACTGTATTTATCTTGACAAATTAAATACTACCTTATGTGTTCCTAGTAAGCAAGTGTTAGATAAAAAATATTTTTTAAGATTTTATACATCATTGACAAATTCCGAAAAGTACATCGGAGTTAGTGCCATTTGATTTTGATAAATTACTTTTTTATATTTTAAACTTTAAGTTGTATATAATACTCCCCAATTGCACAGACTTTAAAGGTGATTTAGGGGAAGATTACCATTAAGCCTTGCTTTACAAAGTTTTCATAGCCTATGTATTTATTCACCTCTAAAAATACGAGTATAAAAATAAATAGTATGATATTGTTGCCAACGTAATCTAATAA